>JAJUHG010000024.1 GCA_029267995.1 Micrococcales bacterium | reverse complement strand
CGGGGAACCACCGGCTCGACATCAAGGTCGCCGAGGCGCGCCAGGCCGTAGCCGACGGCGCGAGGGAGATCGACCTCGTGATCGACGTCGGCCTCGCGAAGGAGCGTCGTTTCGACGAGGTGCGCGAGGAGGTCGAGGCGGTCCGCGCGGCCGTGCCACGCCCCGTCGTGCTCAAGGTCGTGGTGGAGTCCGCCGCGCTGAGCGACCACGAGCTCGTCGAGTCGTGCCGGACGATCGCGGACGCGGGCGCGGACTTCATCACGACCTCGACCGGCATGCACCCCGCAGGCGGCGCGACGGTCTACGCCGTGCGCGCGATCGCGGACACGGTGGGCGGGCGCGTGGGCGTCAAGGCTTCGGGCGGGATCCGCTCGGTCGCGCAGGCGCTCGAGCTCATCGAGGCCGGTGCGACGCGCATCGGCGTCTCCTCGGTCGAGGCTGTGCTCGACGGCTTCGGCCCCGAGGGTGTCGCGACGGAGGCGGAGCCGCTCACGGTCGGCTGACGTGATGCTCGGCTAGTCGTGCGCGCGGCCGAGGAAGCCCTCGATGTCGTCGAGAGCGTCCTCGGCCCGGCCCGCGAGAGGCCCGGGGGTGTCCCGCAGCTCGTGAAGAACGGGGAGAACGACGTCGAGATCGAGCTCACCGTGCAGACGGGCGAGGTGCCCGAGCCCGGTCACGGCTAGTCCGGCGACGTCCTCGTCCTCGTCACGAGTGAGCCGCACGCACAAGTCTTGAGGCGCGCGCCAGTGAGGGCTCGTGAAGACCTCGCGCATGAGCGCAGCGATACGTTCGTCCTTGCCCGGTGAAGGCACCTACATCCCCTTGGGGTGCCAGACCGTCTTCGTCTCGGTGAAGGCGAGGATGCGGCGAGGGCCGTCGGGGATCTGCGACCAGTCGGGCTCGGAGTCGCGGGGGCGCACGACGCGCTTGACGCTTCCCGCTGCCTCGGCCTCGAGCTCGCCCCACGCGACGCCCTCGGCGCCGACCGTCCCCGTGAGGTCGATCGCGTTGACGTCCATGTGACTCGCGAGCGGAGGAGCGAGCTCGGCCGTGCGGCCCGTGAGGATGTTGACGACGCCACCGGGCACGTCCGAGGTCGCGAGGACCTCCGAGAGCGTGATCGCGGGCAGGGGGCGCTTCTCGCTCGAGACGACCACGGCGGTGTTGCCCGTCACGAGCACGGGCGCGAGCACGCTCACGAGGCCCAGGAGCGAGGAGGACTGCGGCGCGAGGACGACGACGACGCCCGTCGGCTCGGGCACGGAGAGGTTGAAATAGGGGCCCGCGACGGGGTTCGCGGCACCGGCCACCTGGGCGACCTTGTCGGTCCACCCGGCGTACCAGACCCACCGGTCGATCGCGGCGTCGACCGCGGCCTCGGCGGCCTTGGTCTTGATGCCCTCGCCCGCCGCGACCTCCTCGACGAACTGGCTGCGTCGGCCCTCGAGGAGCTCGGCGACGCGGTAGAGGACCTGTCCACGGTTGTACGCCGTGGCCCCGGCCCAGCCCGGCTGCGCCTTGCGCGCGGCGACGACGGCCTCGCGGGCGTCCTTGCGGGAGGCGAGCGCAGCGTTGGCGAGGAAGGCGCCGTCGTCGGACGTCACCTTGTAGGTGCGGCCCGACTCGCTGCGGGGGAACTTCCCGCCGATGAAGAGCTTGTACGTCTTGCGGACGTCGAGGCGGGCGCTCACAGGGCGCTCCCTTCTGCGAGGTACGCGGCGAGGCCGTGGCGGCCCCCTTCGCGGCCGTAGCCGGACTCCTTGTAGCCGCCGAAGGGCGACGTGGGGTCGAAGCGGTTGAACGTGTTCGCCCACACGACACCGGCACGGAGCTGGTCGGCCATCCACAGGATGCGCGAGCCCTTCTCCGTCCAGATGCCCGCCGAGAGGCCGTAGGGGGTGTTGTTGGCCTTCTGCACGGCCTCCGCGGGCGTGCGGAAGGTCAGGACGGAGAGCACGGGCCCGAAGATCTCCTCGCGCGCGATGCGGTGCGCGGGGTGGACGTCCGTGAACACCGTGGGGGCGAACCAGTAGCCCTTCTCGGGCAGCTCGCACGCCGCCGTCCAGCGCGTCGCGCCCTCGTCCTCACCGGCCTGGGAGAGCGTCGTGATGCGCTCGAGCTGCTGGGCGGAGTTGATCGCGCCGACGTCGGTGTTCTTGTCCATCGGGTCGCCTACGCGCAGCGTCGACAGGCGCCGCTTGAGGCGGTCGACCAGCTCGTCGGCGATCGACTCCTGGACGAGGAGGCGCGAGCCCGCGCAGCACACCTGGCCCTGGTTGAAGTAGATGCCGTTGACGATGCCCTCGACGGCCTGGTCGATCGGGGCGTCGTCGAACACGATGTTCGCGGCCTTGCCGCCCAGCTCGAGCGTGAGCGACTTGCGGCTGCCCGCGACCTCCGCCGCGATGCGCTTGCCGACGGGCGTCGAGCCCGTGAACGCGATCTTGTCGACACCGGGGTGGTTGACGAGCAGCGAACCCGTCTCGCGGGCGCCCGTGACGATGTTGACGACGCCCGGCGGGAGCTCGGCCTGGCGCAACAGGTCCGCGAAGAGCAGTGCGCTGAGCGGGGTCGTCTCGGCAGGCTTGAGGACGACGGTGTTGCCCGCCGCGAGGGCCGGGGCGATCTTCCACGCGAGCATGAGCAGCGGGAAGTTCCACGGGATGACCTGCGCGGCGACGCCGTGCGGGCGCGGGTTCGGCCCGAAGCCCGCGTGCTCGAGCTTGTCGGCCCAGCCCGCGTAGTAGAAGAAGTGCGCGGCCGCCGTCGGCACGTCGACGTCGCGCGACTCGCGGATCGGCTTGCCGTTGTCGAGCGTCTCGAGGACGGCGAACTCGCGCGAGCGCTCCGCGAGGAGGCGCGCGATCCGGTACAGGTACTTGGCCCGCTCGGAGCCCGGCATGCGGCTCCACACCTTGTCGTAGGCGCGGCGTGCGGCGGCGACGGCACGGTCGACGTCGGGCTCGCCCGCCTCGGCGACGTCCGCGAGGACCTCCTCGGTCGCGGGGTTGACGGTCTTGAAGGTCTTGCCGCCCTCGGGCTCGACGAACGTGCCGTCGATGAACAGCCCGTACGACGACGCGATGTCGACGACGGCGCGGGACTCGGGGGCCGGTGCGTACTCGAAGCTCATGTTTCCTGCCTTCAGCTGACCGTGACGTAGTCGGGGCCCCAGTAGTGGCCGGTGCGCATCTTCGAGCGCTGCATGAGCACGTCGTTGAGGAGCGAGGACGCGCCGAAGCGGAACCAGTCGGGGTTCAGCCAGTCCTCGCCGAGGGTCTCGTTGACCGCGACGAGGTACTTGATCGCGTCCTTGCTCGAGGAGATCCCGCCCGCGGGCTTGACGCCCACCTGCGTGCCCGTGAGCTCACGGAAGTCGCGCACGGCCTCGAGCATGAGGATCGTCACGGGGAGCGTCGCGGCGGGCTGAACCTTGCCCGTGCTCGTCTTGATGAAGTCGGCGCCCGCGAGCATCGCGAGCCAGCTCGCGCGGCGCACGTTGTCGTAGGTCGCGAGCTCGCCGGTCTCGAGGATGACCTTGAGGTGGGCCTGCGCGCCGTCGGCGCGGCACGCCTCGCGCACCGCGACGATGTCCTCGAAGACCTTCGAGTACTGGCCTGCCAGGAACGCACCGCGGTCGATCACCATGTCGATCTCGTCGGCGCCCTGGGCCACGGCCTCGCGCGTGTCCGCGAGGCGCACGTCGAGCGAGGCGCGGCCCGAGGGGAAGGCCGTCGCGACGGCGGCGATCTTGACGCCGGTGCCCGCGAGGGCGTCCTTCGCGACGTGCACGAGGTCGCCGTAGACGCACACCGCGGCGGGGCGGGGGCAGCTCGGGTCGCTCGGGTCGGGGGTGCGCGCCTTCGCGGCGAGCGTGCGGACCTTGCCGGGGGTGTCGGCGCCCTCGAGGGTCGTGAGGTCGATCATCGACACGATCGTGTCGAGCGCCCACTGCTTCGCGGTCGTCTTGATCGAGCGCGTGCCGAGCATCGCGGCGCGGCCGTCGGCCCCGACCTTGTCGACCCCGGGCAGGCCGTGCAGGTAGCGGGCGAGGTTCGTGTCGTCGAGCTCGGTCGCGCCGACGACGTCGCGGGCTCGCGCGAGGACCTTCTCGGTGTCGGAGCTCGAGCCGTCCGCGCCGGTCCGGGCGTCGCTCGTGGCCGACGAAACGCTTGCTGTCATCTGTTCATCGTAGTCCGCAGGGACGCTCCGAGGGGCGCTCCGTCGCTCCAGTGCTACCGGTCGGTAACGCGATCAGCGCACCATCATGACCAGGCGTGTGCGGTTGAGCGCGGGGTCCCCGTCCGGCTCGGGCTGCGTGAGGTACTCCTCGACCGTGTCCCCGCGAGGTGAGAGGCCCTCGGCGCCGAGCCGCTCGACGAGCGCCTCCCAGGCACCGGGCAGGTCCGCGTAGGGGCCCTCGTGGATCGCGACGAGTGCGCGACCGCCGGGGATCTCGAGCACCTCGACGTCGCCCTCGAGCGTCCCCGTGGGCAGGCCGGCCACGGGGAAGCCCGCGGCGATGTCGAGCGCCTCGGTGCTCCCGTCGTGGTGCAACCACCCGAGCGCGGGCCCCGCGGGTGCGTTGCCGGTGCTCGCGAGGGTCGCCGCGACGTGGGTGTACACCGAGTCGTAGAACGGCTTGAGGTCGCTCATGGGCACGGTGCGGCGCACGAGCGCCGCGAGTCGGGTCGGTTCGTCGGTGAGCGTGATGTCCATGCGGACCATCGTCCCGGGTTGCCCGGCTCGGTGCGACCCGATGCCCCGGGCCGGCCGGGCCTCAGAAGGGTGGTGGCTCATCTCCCTCGGGTTCTGCGTGGGACCGTGCGACTGGGCGGGCAGGTGCTCGAGCGAGATGCTCGAGGTCCTCGCGCGCCCGGTGGACGGGGTTCTCGGCGTCGAGGGCCCGCAAGGCCGGGGGCGGGCGGTGCACGAAGGAGTGCCCGGTCGGCGTCGACCACCGCAGGGCGCCGTCGCCCTCGCGTGCGAGGGAGAACCCGCCGTGCGTCTTGAGCTGGTGGCAGCCCTTCGACAGCGAGGCGAGGTTCGAGACCGCCGTCGGGCCGCCGTCGGCGAAGGGGACCACGTGATCGAGCTCGCTGCGCCACGCCGAGGTCTCGCACGTCGGTCGCACGCACTCGAGGTCGCGTGAGCGCACGTGCTCGGCGATCTCGGCGGGTGGGGCGTAGCGGGTGCGGCCGACGTCGAGCACTGCGCCGCTCGCGGGATCGGTCACGAGCCGCCGCCACGTCCCGGCGCGGGCGAGGCAGCGCGCAAGCTCGGGGTCGATCGGCCCGTAACCCTCGAGAAGGGCGGCCTCGTCGCGAGTGCCCAGGAGGGTCGAGAGGGGGACGAGCACGCGAACGTCGATGCGCGTCGTCGTCGGGCAGAGCGCTCCTCCGGGTGTGCGGGGCAGCTCGACCTGCGCGCCTTCTGGTCCTGTGCCGTCGGTCTGCTGCGCGCCGCAACGGACAGGGTGCAGCCCGCGTTCGACGAGGAGGTCGGCGCGCAGCTGGTCGAGCGTGCGCGAGTCGCCGCGTGCGCGAGCGCGGCGTGCGGCCTCGTCGATCGAGGCGTAGAGCGCGGTCGCCTCGACTGCTCCCGTGCGCAGCCAGAGTCCGGCCATGCCGTCGCCGAGCGGGACGGGCTTGGTCACGTGGCGACGGGACTGGGCGGCCTCGCGTCGGGCGATGGCCTCGGGCGGGTCGAGCTCGACGAGTGCGGCGCGCACGTCAGCGGCAAGCTGGCGCGGGGTGCGCTGCGGCGCGCGGGGGAGGACCATGTCCTGCACACCGAGCGCGAGCTCGACCGGGACTCCGTCGAGCCCGTCGACGATCGCGCGCGCCTTCGTGGCATCGATCCGGCCTGTGCGGAGCGCCTGACCCGTCGCGTGCAGGTGCGCCGCGAAGGACGTGCCTTCGCGCACGAGGCGCTCGCCCGCGCGCGAGGACACACCGAGGCGCATCGCGAGCTCCTCGCCCGCGAGCCTGGCCGGGGTGAGCGAGGCGCTGAACTCCGACGGCGTCGCCGTGTCCATCACGGGCCGGCGCGCGAGCTCTCCGGCGGCGCTCGCGGCGACGTGGTGCGCCCACGAGGCAAGACGCCCGGCCGCAGCCGCAAGCTCGACGAGGTCGTAGTCCGAGAGCTCAGATATGCCTTCCCGCTCGAAGCTCGCGACAAGCTGAGCGAGGTCCCCACCGGGCGCGGCCTCGTGCCACACGAGCCGCGGATGACCGTCGTCGGCAGCGTCATCTCGACCCGAGGCGGCGAGCAGCGCACTCTCGGCGCACGGCTCGGGCCACGCCTCGTCCCACGAGAGGGTCGATGGATCGCGTTCGGTCATGCTCGAACACTAGTTCGAGCCACTGACAAGGTCGTGCACCCCCGGGGAAGGGGGTGGACTCGAGACGTGTGTGTCCGGTGCCCGGGCGAGGTCGCGAGCGCCGTGTCCACAGAGTCGGACACGTCGGCGCGTTCCGGGCGGGCTGTCTGGATGTTCGGTGGATCCGGGGCCCGTCGGGAGCAGACTCGCGCATCGACCTGAGCCGCCGGAGTCGTGCACGGGCGGCACGCGGATGCAGCCCCGATGGGCGCGGTTGCGTGACTCCGGGGACGGCACACCCGGGCCCTGGTGACCCCGAGCCTCCCCTGACCGTCGAGGACTTCCGGCGACTGCTCATCGAGCCTGAAGGGCTGGGTCTACGCAGACCACGACCACGGGAACGCCGATCACCGTGCACACCGCCCGCACGCGCCTCGTCGAGGACCACCTCGACCAGCGAGCGGACTTCTACAGCCCGAGCACCCCGCGCAGCTCGTCCTTGAGCGCCTCGAGACGCGACCTCGCCGTGGCACGGGCCGTGGTGACGTCGTCGTCGGAGGCGTCGGGGTCGAGCGGCTGGACGACCTCGAGGTAGGACTTGACCTTCGGCTCGGTGCCGGAGGGGCGGATGATGACGCGCGTGCCGTCCTCCGCGACGAGGCGCAGGCCCTCGGTCGGGGGAAGGCCGAGGCGCTCCTCGTCGGTGCCGAGCGTGAGGTCGACCGCCTCGACGACGGGCGATCCGAGGAGCGTCGTCGGCGGGGAGCCCAGGACACGAGCCATGGTCGCGCCGATCTGCGCGAGGTCGGTGAACCGGGCCGAGAGCTGGTCGGTCAGGTACAGGCCGTGCCGGCGGGCGAGGTCGTCGAGCGCGTCGACGAGCGTGCGCCCCTCGGCCTTGAGCCGGCTGGCGAGCTGCGCCGCGACGACGGCTGCGCTCACGCCGTCCTTGTCGCGCACGAGCTCGGGCGCGACGCAGTAGCCGATCGCCTCCTCGTAGCCGAACGCGATCCCGGGCACGCGGGCGATCCACTTGAAGCCCGTGAGCGTCTGCCGGTGCTCGAGCCCCGCGGCCGCCGCGATGCGCCCGAGCAACCGTGAGGACACGATCGAGCTCGCGAGGACCGCCGACGACGGCGCCCCCGTCGCCGTGACGCGCCGGGCCACCTCCGCGCCGAGCAGGGCGCCGAGCTCGTCGCCGTGCAGCATGCGCCAGTCGCCGAGGCGCGGGTCGTGCACCGCAAGGGCGCAGCGGTCCGCGTCGGGGTCGTTCGCGATCACGAGGTCCGCGCCGACCTCGCGCGCAAGGCCGACAGCGAGGTCGATTGCGCCGGGCTCCTCAGGGTTGGGGAACGCGACGGTCGGGAACTCAGGGTCCGGCTCGGCCTGCTCTGGCACGACGTGCACGTCCGTGAACCCGACCCGACGCAGCGCGTCGACGACGACGCCCCCGCCCACCCCGTGCAGGGGCGTGAGCACGATGCTCAGGTCGCGCGAGCCGCCGTCGGACAGCCCCGCGACCCCCGTGAGGTACTCCTCGAGGATCTCCTCGCCGAGCTCGGTCCATCCCGACTCGGCGCGCGGGACGTCCGCGACCGCGCGGACGGCGGCAATCTTGCGGGCGATCTGGGAGTCGAAGGGCGGGACGATCTGTACCCCGCGGCCGGCCTCCTCGACGACCTCACCACCGAGGTAGACCTTGTAGCCGTTGTCCTGCGGCGGGTTGTGCGAGGCCGTGACCATGACTCCGCCGTCGGCCTCGAGGTGCCGCACCGCGAACGCGAGGACGGGGGTGGGCAGGGGGCGCGGCAGGAGGAAGGTCTCGAGACCCGCGGCGGTCGCGACGGCCGCGGTGTCCCGGGCAAAGACCTCGGAGTTGTGGCGCGCGTCGAAGCCGATCACGAGCCGCGGCGCGCGCCCCGTCCCGACCGCCTCGCGCAAGAAGTCCACGAGCCCCTTCGCGGCCCGGATCACGACCGCGCGGTTCATGCGCGCGGGCCCACCCGCGAGCGCGCCGCGCAGCCCCGCGGTGCCGAACTGCAGCAGACCAGTGAACCGGCTCTCGAGCTCGTCCCAGTCCTGCGCGTCGAGCAGCGCCTCGAGCTCGGCCGCCGTGACCGGGTCCGGGTCGTCGGCGATCCACTCGCGGACGACGTCGGCGAGCTCGGCGACCTCGGCCGCGGTGAGCATCAGATCCTCCGGGTGATCTCGGCGAGCAGCGAGCTGATCCGCGGGCCCGCAGCCTTCCCGGCCTCGATGACCTCCTCGTGCGACAGCGGGGTCGCACTGATGCCCGCGGCGAGGTTCGTCACGAGCGACAGGCCGAGCACCTCGAGCCCCGCCTGCCGGGCCGCGATCGCCTCGAGCGTGGTCGACATGCCCACGAGGTCGCCCCCGAGGATCCCCGCCATGCGCACCTCGGCGGGCGTCTCGTACTGGGGGCCGCGGAACTGCACGTACACGCCCTCGTCGAGCGAAGGGTCCACCTCGCGCGCGATCGCGCGCAGCCGTGCGGAGTACAGGTCCGTGAGGTCGACGAAGGTTGCACCCTCGAGCGGGGAGGCGCCCGTGAGGTTGATGTGGTCGCTGATGAGCACGGGCGTCCCGGGGGACCACGCGGGTCGCAGCCCGCCGCAGCCGTTCGTCAGCACGACCGTGCGCACGCCCGCCGCGGCCGCGGTGCGGATGCCGTGCACGACGCGCCGCACCCCACGCCCTTCGTACAGGTGCGTGCGCGAGCCGAGGACGAGGGCGTGGCGCCCGTCGGGCAGGCGCAGCGAGCGCGTCGTCGCCGAGTGGCCCGCGACGACGGGCGCGGTGAAGCCCGGGATGTGGCCCGTCTCGACCTCGGCGACCGTCTCGCCCACGAGGTCGGCCGCCCCGCCCCAGCCCGAGCCGAGCACGAGCAGCAGGTCGTGCCGCGAGACGCCCGTCGCGCTCGCGAGGTGGTCCGCAGCGGCGCGGGCCACCTCGAAGGGGTCGGTGCTCGGTTCGTCGAGGTCGAGTGTGCTCATGAGGCGAGGTTAGTACCACGCGAGCCCCGGAGCAGCACGTCAGCGGCCCGGGCACAATGGGGTGCGTGAACCAGCCTCAGCACCGTCCTGCGCGCCGCGTCGTCGTCGTCGGAGGCGGCCCCGGCGGCTACGAGGCGGCGCTCGTCGCCCGGCGCTCGGGGGCCGAGGTCGCCGTCGTCGAACGGTCCGGGCTCGGCGGCTCGGCCGTCCTGACCGACGTCGTGCCGTCCAAGACCCTGATTGCGACCGCCGAGTGGATGCGTCAGGCCGACGCGGGGCCCGAGCTCGGCATCCGCGTGGCGGGCGAGTCGGGTCCCGAGCCGGTCCGCACGAACCTCACGGTCGACCTCGGCGCCGTCAACGCGCGCGTCATGACGCTCGCCGAGGCGCAGTCGCGTGACATCCGCAGCCGCCTCGAGCGCGAGGGGGTGCGCATCGTCGAGGGGACGGGGCGGCTCGAGGGCCCCTTGCGCGTCGTCGTCGACCGGGCCGACGGCGGCACCGAGACGCTCGAGGGTGACGTCGTCCTGCTCGCGGTCGGCGCGCGGCCCCGCCAGCTCGACACGGCCGTCCCGGACGGCGAGCGGATCCTGCGCTGGGACCAGCTCTACGGGCTCACCGAGCTGCCCGAGCGGCTCGTCGTGGTCGGCTCGGGCGTCACGGGCGCGGAGTTCGCGGGCGCCTACCACGCGCTCGGCTGCGACGTCGTGCTCGTGTCCTCGCGGGACCAGGTGCTCCCGGGGGAGGACCCTGACGCCGCGCGCGTCATCCAGGACGTCTTCACGACGCAAGGCATGACGGTCCTGTCCCGGTCCCGTGCCGCTGCCGCGCGGCGCACGGCCGACGGCGTCGTCGTCGAGCTTGCGGACGGGCGCACCGTCGAGGGCTCGCACGTGCTCATGGCGGTCGGCTCGGTCCCCGCGACGCAGGGCCTCGGCCTCGAGGAGGCCGGGGTGCGACTGACCCCCTCGGGCCACGTCGAGGTCGACC
Organism: Micrococcales bacterium; assembly: GCA_029267995.1. Lineage (GTDB taxonomy): Bacteria > Actinomycetota > Actinomycetes > Actinomycetales > Cellulomonadaceae > JAAYZM01. The sequence goes on along the minus strand of JAJUHG010000024.1, from coordinate 7,095 downwards.
GCGTCTCACGCACGAGCGCACCGGGGGTGTACGCCGCGGGCGACTGCACGGGCGTCCTCCCGCTCGCCTCGGTCGCGGCGACCCAGGGGCGCATCGCGATGGCGCACGCGCTCGGCGACGCGGTCGCCCCGCTCAAGCTCGAGACGATCGCCTCGACCGTGTTCACCCAGCCCGAGATCGCGACGGTGGGCCGTTCGCGCGCATGGCTCGAGGAGCGCGGGATCCGTTACGCGAGCGCGACGCTCGAGCTCGCGCGCAACCCGCGCGCGAAGATGCACGGCATCCGCGACGGCTTCGTCAAGCTGTTCAGCCACGCCGCGAGCGGTGAGGTGCTCGGGGGCGTCGTCGTCGCGCCGCGCGCGAGCGAGCTCATCCTGCCCGTCGCGCTCGCGGTCGCCCAGCGGCTCACGGTCGACGACGTCGCGGGGACCGCGACGATCTACCCCTCGCTCACGGGCTCGATCGCCGAGGTCGCGCGCATGCTGCACGACGCCTGAGATCTCACGGCGCGGGGTTCGCCTCGACGAGGATCGCGAAGTGGTCCGAGCTCGTGTCGGGAAGGACCTCGGCGCGCGTGAGCTCGACGTGCTGGCCGAACACCCAGTCGATGCGCTCGGCGGGCTCCCACGTCGAGAAGGTCAGGGCCGCCGGGTCGCCCACCGCGTCGATCGCGGACACCCAGCCCGCGGCCTCCATCGCCTCGATCTCGGGCCATCCGGGGCGCGCGTTGAGGTCGCCCGCGAGGATCGACGGTCCGGTCGGGACGATGTCCGCGATCGCGGCGTCGAGCTGCTCGAGGCGCGTGGGCGTGTTCTCCTCCTTGTGCTGCAGGTGCATCGAGGACACGCGCACGGGGGTTCCGTCGGCGAGGTGCACGGTGGCCGTGATCGCCGAGCGCCTCATGGGTCCCTCGCCGTACGGCAGCTGGGTCACGGCGACGTCGCTCAGCTCGGCCTTCGCGAGCAGCGCGTTGCCGAACTGGCGGTCCGCAGCGTGCGCGTAGACCAGACCCATCCCGAGACGGCGGGAGAGCCAGGTCGCGATGTCCGTCCCGCCCCCGAGCAGCCAGCCGCGCGAGACCTCCTGGAGGGCGACGACGTCGGGGTCGTGCTCCTCGATCGTGCGCGCGAAGGCCTCGAGGTCGACGGCCACCTCCGGCGTGACCCCGTAGTGCACGTTCCAGTTGAGGATGCGCAGCGTCGTGGCCTCGGTGCGCTCGGCCTCAAAGCCCGCGGGCACGGTCGCAGCGAGCCCGAGGAGGCCGACGACGACGACGCCCGCGGCGGGCACGAGGGACACGCCCGCCGACGTCGTCACGGTGCGCCCGGCCGCGCGCCAGGCGCGCGAGCCGATCGCGAGGAGCACGGTCGCCGCGACGATCACGAGGGCGTTCGGCACACCGAGCGGGATGTCGTAGTCGATCTGGTAGATCAACAGCGGCAGGATCGCCCCGAGTCCGACGCCGACGCCGAGCCCGGCCAGTCGCCAGGGGGATACGGGCCGCGGCTCGCGGTGCAGGGCGGCAAGCACGAGCAGACCCGCCGCGGGGATGCCCGCAAGGAGCACGAGGAGCATGGGCACGGGGGTCAGGGACGTCGCCCCGAGGAGCAGGTAGCCCGCGGCGACGAGCGCGGGCAGCGCGAGGCCGAGCCGGGTCGCCCGGCCCCCCGCGCGCTGGGCGAGCACGGCCGAGCCAGCCGCCGCGAGCACGATGAGCACGTGGGCGAGGGCGTCGACGACGCCGAGGCCGGGGGTGACCTGCGCCTGCGAGGCGAGGAAGGCGGGGCTCGCGAGCGCGAAGGTCCCCACGCCGAGGAACGGACCGAGCACCCAGACCCCGCGCGGGGCCTCGGAGGCCTCGTCGCCGCGCAGGGTCCAGGCAGCCCAGCCAGCTGCGCCGAGGAGGGCGAGGGTCACGAGCCAGCCGAGCCAGTCGCTGCGCCACACGGCTGCCCAGGTGCCCGTGACGCCCGCGACGGCGGCCGTGAGCCCGAGGCCGAGCACGAGGCCGCTCGCGGCATCGCGCGCACCCGCCGCGCGGTCGCCCCCTCCCGCGGCCGTCAGGACCGTCGCGAGGACGAGCGCCGCGACCGCGATCGCGACGGTGCCGAGCCCGAGCACGAAGCGGGGCAGCTCGACGAGCAGCTGGAGCACGAGACGCGCAAGGACGAGCAGGCCCACGGCCACGAGCACCGAGGCGCCCAGGCGGCGCCGCGTCGCGAGGACGACGACCCCGACGACGACGCCCGGCAGGACGTAGGTCACCAGGGCCGCGACCGCCGCGGGGATCGCGCCGACCCGCAGCTGCAGGTCGAGCAGGGCGCCGCTCGTCATGAGCGACTCGGCGGCGAGCGCGAGAAGGCTTGCGAGCAGGACGATGCGGGCGCGACGCTGCGCGGTGTCAGGCATGGGCCCAACCTAGCGCCGGGCGGCCCCGGGGCGGGGCCTCTCGGCGCAGGTCAGTCGCTGATCTCGCAGATGACGGTGCCCGCCGAGACCGAGGCGCCGACGCTCGTCGCGAGCGAGCGCACGGTGCCCGAGCGGTGCGCGACGAGCGGCTGCTCCATCTTCATCGCCTCGAGCACGACGACGAGGTCGCCCTCGTTGACCTGGGCGCCCTCCTCGACCGCGATCTTGACGATCGTGCCCTGCATCGGCGAGGCAAGGGTGTTGCCGTTCGCGCTCACCGCGCGTGCGCCGTTGCTGCGCCGTGCGGCGCGCCGCGGCGCCGCCCCGGGACGTCGTCCGCCCACCGCGAGGCCCGCGGGGATGACGACCTCGAGGCGTTTGCCCCCGACCTCGACCGTGACGCGCTCGACCTGCGGCTCGCCGTCGTCGGCGGGCGTGGGTCCGCTCGCGCCGAGGGTCTTGAGCCGGTCGGCGAACTCGGTCTCGATCCACCGGGTGTGCACCGCGAAGGGTTGGTCGGGGTCGGCGGGGGCGAAATCCGCCTCGCCGATCACCGCGCGGTGGAAGGGGACGACCGTCGCGATGCCCTCGACCTCGAGCTCGGCGAGCGCGCGCCGCGCCCGGTCGAGCGCCTGCCGGCGGTCGGCACCCGTGACGATGAGCTTCGCGATCATCGAGTCGAAGGCGCCCGAGACGGTGTCACCCTCGACGACGCCCGAGTCGACGCGCACGCCGGGGCCCGCGGGCAGGCGCAGGCGAGAGATCCGGCCCGGGGTCGGCAGGAAGCCCGCCGCGGGGTCCTCGCCGTTGATCCGGAACTCGATCGAGTGGCCGCGCACCGCGACCTCGCTGTAGCCGAGCTCCTCGCCCGCGGCGATGCGCAGCTGCTCGCGCACGAGGTCGATGCCCGTGACCTCCTCGGTCACGGGGTGCTCGACCTGCAGGCGGGTGTTGACCTCGAGGAAGGACACGGTCCCGTCAGCGCCGATCAGGAACTCGCACGTGCCCGCGCCGACGTAGCCGGCCTCGCGCAGGATCGCGACCGAGGACTCGTCGAGCACCTTCTTCTGCTCGGGCGTCAGGAACGGTGCGGGGGCCTCCTCGACGAGCTTCTGGTGGCGGCGCTGGAGCGAGCAGTCGCGCGTCGAGACGACGACGACGTTCCCGTGCGCGTCCGCGAGGCACTGCGTCTCGACGTGGCGGGGCCTGTCGAGGAAGCGCTCGACGAAGCACTCCCCTCGGCCGAAGGCCGCCGTCGCCTCACGGACCGCGGACTCGTAGAGCTCGTCGATCTCGTGCGCCTCGCGCGCGACCTTGAGGCCGCGCCCACCGCCGCCGTAGGCGGCCTTGATCGCGATCGGCAGGCCGTGCTCGGCAGCGAAGGCGTGCACCTCGGAGGCGTCCGTGACGGGGTCGGGGGTGCCCGCGACGAGCGGGGCACCCGCGCGCTGCGCGATGTGACGTGCGCTCACCTTGTCCCCGAGCGCCTCGATCGCGGCCGGGGGAGGGCCGATCCACACGAGGCCCGCGTCGATCACGGCGCGCGCGAACTCGGCGTTCTCGGCGAGGAAGCCGTAGCCGGGGTGGACCGCGTCGGCCCCCGAGCGGCGGGCGACGTCGAGCAGCTTGCCGATGTCGAGGTAGGTCTCGGACGCGCGCGAGCCGCCGAGCGCGAAGGCCTCGTCGGCGAGGCGCACGTGCAGGGCGTCTCGGTCAGGGTCGGCGTAGACGGCGACGCTCGCGATCCTGGCATCGCTGCAGGCCCGCGCGATGCGGACGGCGATCTCGCCTCGGTTGGCGACAAGCACCTTGGTGATCTCGGGCACGGCTCACCGTAACCCGTCTAGGCGTGCGGATTCACGCTCGCGCGGCCCGTGCGCGCAAGATTGGCGGAGCCTCCTACCGGCCCGAGCGGCTTTCGTAGGAATCCGACAACGACGACGCGCCGTGGTGCGGTATGGCGCGCGGTCGCTTGTCAGCGCCGCACAAGGCTCACGGCCGGTCCCACAGCGCGGTGATCGCGATCCCGAGCTCGGCGAGCAGCTCGCGCACGAGCGGCAGGCTCAGGCCGACGACCGCGTGGTGGTCGCCCTCGACCCCCGTGACGAAGGGACCGCCGAGGCCGTCGATCGTGAAGGCCCCCGCGACCGCGAGCGGCTCGCCCGTCGCGACGTACGCGTCGATCTCGGCGTCGCTGAGGTCCGCGAAGTGCACGCGCGTCGAGGCGGTCGCACCGACCGCGTGGGTGCCGCGCACGAGCCAGTGCCCCGTGTGCAGCACACCCGACCGTCCGCGCATCGCGCGCCAGCGTCCGCGCGCCTCGGCCGCGTCGCGCGGCTTGCCGAGCACCTCCCCGTCGAGCTCGAGCATCGAGTCGCAGCCGAGCACGAGGTCGCCGCGCACGACGGGGTGGGCCGCCGCGTGCTCGGCCTTCGCGCGCGCGAGCGTGAGCACGGCCTCGGCGGGGGCGAGCGGACCCGCCGTGGCGAGCACGGCGTCCTCGTCGACGTGGGTCACCTGGACGAGCGGGGAGATTCCCGCGCTGCGCAGCGTCGCGAGGCGGGCGGGGGAGGCGGAGGCGAGCACGAGCACGGGCACGGTGCGAGGCTACGCGAGGACGTTCGTCCCTGCGGCACCACGGTGGCGGCGTCGATGATGTGATGTCGCACGTCGGGACGACCGGAGGGATTCCGCATGCAACGAGTCCGCGACCTCGCCGTGCGCGCTCGCGCGGGCCGGCACTCGGACGCGTGGATCTTCGGCACGATGGCTGTCTCGGCGAGCCTGAGCCTGCTCGCCGCCTTCGTGCTCGCGGTCGACGCGTGGCAGCTCGCTGCGAACCCCGGCGCCGAGCTCTCGTGCAACCTCTCGGCGGCCGTCTCGTGCGGGAAGGTCGCACTCAGCTGGCAGGCGAAGGTGCTCGGCTTCCCGAACGCCTTCATCGGCCTGGCCGCCGAGCCCGTCGTCGTCACGGTCGCGGTCGCCGGGCTCAGCGGGGTGCGCTTCCCGCGCTGGTTCATGTTCACCGCGCAGTGCGTCTACCTCGTGGGTCTCGTCTTCGCGTACTGGCTGTTCTCCCAGTCGCTCCTCGAGATCGGTGCGCTGTGCCCGTGGTGCCTGCTCATCACGATCTCGACGACCTTCGTCTTCGCGACGCTCCTGCACGTCAACGCCCTGCAGGAGAACCTCTTCCTGCCCCCGCGCGCGAGCGCGCGGCTCAAGGAGTTCTTCCTGCAGGACCTCGACGTGTTCGTCGTCGCGACGGCGATCGTGCTGATCGCCGCCGCGATCGTGCTGCGCTACGGGCCGGCGCTCCTCGCCTGATCAGGCGAGGGCCGCGCGCAGCACGTCGAGCCCGACCGAGCCGAGGTCGAGCGCACGGGCGTGGAAGTCGCGCAGCGAGAACTCCTCGCTGCGCGCCCTCGCGGCCGCTTCGGCCTCGTCCCGCGCGCTCTCCCAGAGGCGCTGGCCGACCTTGTACGACGGCGCCTGGCCCGGCCAGCCGAGGTAGCGGTCGAGCTCGAAGCGGATGAAGGACTCGGGCATGTTGACGTTCGCCCGCAAGAAGTCCCAGCCCTTCTCGGCCGTCCACGTCCCGCCGCCCCACTCCTGGGGGGCCTCGAGCCCGAGGTGCAGGCCGATGTCGAACACGACGCGTGCGGCGCGCATGCGCTGCGCGTCGAGCATGCCGAGCCGGTCTCCCGGGTCGTCGAGGAAGCCCAGGTCGGCCATGAGCCGCTCGGCGTAGAGCGCCCAGCCCTCGCCGTGCCCCGAGACCCAGCACGCAAGGCGGCGCCACGAGTTGAGGGTGTCGCGCACGTAGACGGCCTGGGCGACCTGGAGGTGGTGACCGGGGACGCCCTCGTGGTAGACGGTCGTCTTCTCGCGCCACGTGTTGAACTTCGTCACGTCGGCCGGGACCGACCACCACATGCGTCCGGGGCGCGAGAAGTCGTCGCTCGGGCCCGTGTAGTAGATCCCGCCCGACTGGGTCGGGGCGATCATGCACTCGAGACGGCGGATCGGCTCGGCGATGTCGAAGTGGACACCGGCAAGAGCGTCGATCGCCTCGTCCGAGGTGCGCTGCATCCACGCCTGGAGCGCGTCGGTGCCGTGCAGCGTGCGCTCGGGGTCGGCGTCGAGCGCCGCGACCGCGTCCGCGACGCTCGCACCCTCACCGACGATCTGCGCCGCGAGCGCCTCCTGCTCCGCGACGATGCGCGCGAGCTCGTCGAGCCCCCAGCGGTAGGTCTCCTCGAGGTCGACCGCCGAGCCGAGGAAGAACCGCGACCACAGGGCGTAGCGCTCGCGGCCGACGGCGTCCTCGCTCGGGGCGAGGGGGGCGAGCTCGCCCGAGAGGAAGTCGGCGAGCCGCGCGTAGGCCGCGATCGCGCCGTCGGCGGCCCGCTCGAGGTCCGCGCGCAGCGAGGGCGCCTCGGCGAGGGCCGCGGTGGCCTCCTCGCCTGCGACGAAGGTGCGGAAGAACGAGGTCCTCGGGTCCGCGAGCTCGCGGGCCTGCTCGACGCACAGCTCGACCTGGCGGCTGGCCGCGACCCGGCCGCGCTCGGCGGCGTAGCGCAAGGACTCGACGAAGCCGGCCATCGTCGCGGGCAGCGCCGCCATGCGCGAGGCGATGTTCGACCAGTCCTCGACCGTCGCGGTCGGCATGATGTCGTACACGTCGCG
>JAJUHG010000023.1 GCA_029267995.1 Micrococcales bacterium | reverse complement strand
GTGTACCTCGCTCTGTAGCGTGTCGAGCGCTAGCGGAGGCCGTGCATCTCATATCGCGTCGAGCCAGCCGACGCGCCGTTCGTCCGCTCGTGCTGTTCCGCGCGGCCACCCGAGGAACGCGATGCGTTCGTGCCCGAGTGCGAGCAGGTGCTCGACCGCGAGGCGGGTCCCGGCGCGGCCGTCGACGTCGACCCACGGGTGCGCCGGTGTGCGAGAGTCCCACGGGCGGCCGAAGGTCACGAAGGGGACCGCGTGCTCGACGAGCCAGCCGGGCCTCGGGTCGCCCGGGTGCGTCGAGGAGAGGACGAAACCGTCGGGGCCCGAGGTGCGCAGCAGCGTGCGGTACTGCTCGATCTCGTCCTCGTCGTCGCGCGCGGTGAACAGCATGACCTGGTGGTCGTGCTGCTGGGCGGCTTCGGTCAGGGCGTGCAGGAAGCGGTCGAGGACCATGCCGCTGATGCCGTCGGGCACGGGCCGCAGGCGCAGCCCGAGCACGCGCGAGCGTCCCGTACGCAGCTGGCGGGCCGCGGTGTGCGGGCGGTAGCCGGTCGCACGGATCGCCTCGAGCACCCGCTCGCGGGTCTCGGGCAGGACCCGCTCGGGGGCGTTGAGCACGTTCGAGACGGTCTGCCGGGACACCCGGGCCCGTTCCGCGACCGTCTCGAGGGTCGGTGCCTTGGGCATCGTCAGCTCCCTTGCCGGTGACGCGGACGTCCACGAACGGACAAACCGGTTGTAACACGGTGCGTTTGATCGTTCAACTCGAGCGACTTAGGGTGACTCGTATGGCGCGCCAGCCCCTGCTCCACGACCTCGTCGTCCAGCTCCGCGCACCCAGCCAGGTGTGGTGCGGGAGCGACGGCGAGATCCGGCCGACCGGGGTCCAGGGGATCTTCCACGGCGACGTCCGGGTGCTCAGCGCGGTCGAGCTGCGCGTCGGGGGTGCCGAGCCCGAGACGATCGCGGTCGGCGAGCGTGACGACGGCCTGCGGGTCTCCCAGCTCGCCCGGAACCTCGACGGCGCGGGCGCCGACCCCGTCACACGCGTCGAGCGGCACCGGAGCCTCGAGCCCGGCCGGTTCACCGAGACCGTCGAGATCTCGACCTCGGAGAGCGAGCGCGAGGTCGAGATCCTCGTGCGGCTCGCGTGCGACGGGCTTGCGATGGACCAGGTCAAGGCCGGGGCCACGGGTCCGGGGCTGCCCGCCGAGCAGCTCGACCATGCGCTCGGCTGGCAGCTCGCGGGAGGGCTCGTGACCCGGGTGCTCGCCGAGGGGACGTCGCCGGAGCCCGCGGCGGACGGGATCGAGCTCCGCTGGCGTGTGCGCGCGGCCGTGAACCGCCCTGCCCGCGTCGGCTGGACCCTGCTGATCGACGACCCGCGGGCGGTCGTGGGCGCGCCCGCGTCGACCGAGCACGAATGGTCCGAACCGCACGTCGAGAGCCCTGACCCTCGGCTCGCGGCGCTCGTGCACCGCTCGCTGCGGGACCTGTCAGGGCTTCGCCTCACGACGAGCGCCCACCCCCACGAGGTGTTCCTCGCGGCAGGGGCACCGTGGTTCCTGACCCTTTTCGGCCGCGACTCCTTGTGGGCCGCACGCATGATGCTGCCCCTCGGGACCCGCCTCGCGGGAGGGACGCTGCGCACCCTCGCCCGGATGCAGGGGGAGCGCTCGGACCTCGGCACGGCGGAGCAGCCGGGCAAGATCCTCCACGAGCTGCGCCGCGCGAGCCAGGGCGTCGACGGCGGCGCCTTCCACCTCCCGCCCGTGTACTACGGCACGGTCGACGCGACCGCGCTGTGGGTCAACCTGCTGCACGACGCATGGCGCTGGGGGATGCCCGAGGACGAGGTCGCGGCCCTGCTCGACCACCTCGAGGCAGCCCTCGAGTGGCTCGCGACGCACGGGGACGCGGACGGCGACGGCCTGCTCGAGTACATCGACGCCTCGGGACAGGGCCTCGCGAACCAGGGCTGGAAGGACTCGGGGGACTCGGTCCAGTGGCGCGACGGGCGACTCGCGGAGGGACCGATCGCGCTCGCCGAGGTCCAGGGCTACGCCTTCGAGGCAGCGCGCGGCGGGGCCGCGCTGCTCGAGCACTTCGGGCGGGGCGAGCCCGAGCGCTGGCGCGCGTGGGCCGCACGGCTCGCCGACCGCTTCCGCGCGTCGTTCTGGGTCGAGGGTCCCGAGGGGCAGCACCCCGCGATCGCGCTCGACGCCGCGAAGCGTCCCGTCGACTCGCTCACGAGCAACGTCGGGCACCTGCTCGGCACCGGGCTCCTCGACCCCGAGGAGGAGGCGCGCCTCGTCAAGGCCCTCACCGACCCGAGGATCTCCTCGGGCTTCGGGCTGCGCACGATGTCGAGCTCGGCCGCAGGCTTCTGGCCGCTCAGCTACCACGGCGGGAGCGTGTGGCCGCACGACACCGCGATCGTCGTCGCCGGCATGGTCCGCGCGGGCTTCCGCGCCGAGGCGCTCGGGCTCGCCGAGGGTCTGCTCGCGGCCGCGGCGGACTTCGACTTCCGGCTCCCCGAGCTGTTCGCGGGAGACGCGCGCTGCGAGGTCGCCCGTGCGGTGCCCTATCCCGCGGCGTGCCGCCCTCAGGCGTGGTCGGCGGCGAGCGCCGTCGTCGTGCTCACCGCGCTGCTCGGGCTCGAGGCGGACGTCCCGGGCGGCGTGCTGCGCGTCACGGGCACCGGCGTCCCGCCGCTGTGGGCAGGCCTGCGGGTGCACGGCCTGCGCGTCGCGGGCGAGCCGCTCGACGTCGAGGTGCGCGACGGGGAGGCCCGCGTCCGGACCTCGGTGCCGTTGCGCGTCGAGGCCGGGTGGCGCTCTGGGACGTAGCATGGGGCGATGTCCATCCTCGAGCGGATCTCCTCGCCCGCCGACGTGCGCAAGCTCTCGGCGCGGCAGGTGCGTACCCTCGCGGCGGAGATCCGAGAGTTCCTCGTCCAGGCCGTCTCCCGCACGGGAGGGCACCTCGGCCCGAACCTCGGCGTCGTCGAGCTGACGATCGCGCTGCACCGCGTCTTCGACTCCCCGCGGGACTCGCTCGTGTTCGACACGGGGCACCAGTCCTACGTCCACAAGCTCCTCACGGGGCGGCGCGACTTCTCGCGGTTGCGCAAGGAGGGGGGCCTGTCGGGCTACCCCTCGCGCGCAGAGTCGGTCCACGACATCGTCGAGAACTCGCACGCCTCGACCGCGCTGAGCTGGGCAGACGGGATCGCGCGTGCGCACGAGGTCGCGGGGCGCACCGACCGGCACGTCGTCGCGGTGATCGGTGACGGCGCGCTCACGGGCGGGATGGCCTGGGAGGCGCTCAACAACATCGCCGAGAGCTCCGACCGGCGGCTCGTGATCGTCGTCAACGACAACGGGCGCTCGTACGCCCCGACGATCGGCGGGATGGCCCACCACCTCGACATCCTGCGCACGACGCGCGGCTACGAGAACGTCCTGTCGTGGGGCAAGCGCACGCTCGGGCGCGCGGGCCCCCCCGGGCGTCTGGCCTACGAGGCGCTGCACGGCCTGAAGAAGGGCGTCAAGGACGTCATCGCCCCGCAGGGCCTGTTCGAGGACCTCGGCATCAAGTACGTCGGACCGATCGACGGCCACGACGCCGCGGCGGTCGAGCGTTCGTTGCGCACCGCGAAGTCCTTCGGCGGTCCCGTCATCGTGCACGTCATGACCGAGAAGGGGCGCGGCTACACCCCGGCCGAGAACCACGTCGGCGACCGCTTCCACGCGGTCGGCCAGATCCACCCCGAGACCGGTCTGCCGGTCGCGCCCTCGCGCTTCGGCTGGACAGCGGTGTTCGCCGACGAGATCGTCAAGATCGGCCACGAGCGCCCCGACGTGGTCGCCCTCACCGCGGCGATGCTCGAGCCCGTGGGGCTCGCCCCGTTCGCGGCGCAGTTCCCCGAGCGGACCTTCGACGTCGGGATCGCCGAGCAGCACGCCGCGACCTCGGCCGCGGGCATGGCGTTCGCAGGGCTGCACCCCGTCGTCGCGCTCTACGCGACCTTCCTCAACCGCGCCTTCGACCAGGTGCTCATGGACGTCGCGCTGCACCGCGCGGGCGTGACATTCGTGCTCGACCGGGCCGGCATCACGGGCGACGACGGCGCGAGCCACAACGGCATGTGGGACCTCGCGATGCTGCGCATCGTCCCCGGGCTGCACCTCGCGACCCCGCGTGACGAGGAGACGCTGCGCTCGGCGCTGCGGGCCGCGGTCGAGATCGACGACGCGCCGAGCGTCGTGCGCTACCCCAAGGGCGCCCTCGCCGAGCCGCTGCCTGCGATCGACTCCCTTGACGGCGTCGACGTCGTCGCCCGGGCCGAGCCGCGCGCACGGCGCCGCACGGGGGCCGCGCGACGCGTCCTCGTCGTGGGCTTCGGCTCGATGGCGCGCACCGCGCTCGAGACGGTCGAGATCCTCGGCGAGCACGAGGTCGCCGCGACCGCGGTGAGCCCCACGTGGGTCCTGCCGATGCCCGAGGCGCTCGTCAAGCTCGTGGGCGACCACGACCTCGTCGTGACGATCGAGGACGGGCTCGCCGAGGGCGGGCTCGGTGCGCTCCTCGCCGAGCGCGCGATCACGGCGGGGCTGCGCACGCCCGTGCACCGGGTCGGGCTGCCGACCGCGTTCCTCGACCACGCGGCGCGCGACGTGATCGTCCGCGAGCACCGCATGGGTGCCGCCGACGTCGCGCGGGACGTGCTCGACACCCTGCGCGACGCGTGATCTCGGCCACGCCACGCCGTCGTCGGGGACCTTTGACCCACAAATCATAGGATGACTTGACCCTAGGCTCGAGGTACCGGAACGCACGAGCCAAGGAGCACGTCATGACCACCACCTCGGTCCCGCCCACCTCGCTCCCCGAGACGACCTCCCAGGTCGACCCCTGGCGTGGTTTCGAGCCGGGGGAGTGGACACGCAAGGTCGACGTGCGCGACTTCATCCAGCGCAACTACACCCCGTACGAGGGTGACGCGAGCTTCCTCGCGGGCCCCACGCCCCGCACCGAGAAGGTGTGGGCCAAGCTCAGCTCGATGTTCCCCGACGAGCGTGAGCGGGGTGTCTACGACGTCGATGCGAGCACCCCCTCGACGATCACCTCGCACGCCCCGGGCTACATCGACCGCGACCTCGAGATCATCGTGGGTCTGCAGACCGACGCACCGCTGCGCCGCGCGATCATGCCCAACGGCGGTTGGCGCATGGTCGCGAACGCGCTCAAGACCTACGGCTACGACCCCGACCCCGTGGTCGAGAAGATCTTCACGACGTACCGCAAGACGCACAACGACGGCGTCTTCGACGTCTACCCGCCCGACGTGCGCAAGGCGCGCTCGGCGCACATCATCACGGGGCTCCCGGACGCCTACGGGCGCGGGCGGATCATCGGCGACTACCGGCGCGTCCCGCTCTACGGCGTCGACGCCTTGATCGAGGACAAGAAGCGTGAGCGTGCCGAGCTCGACGCGATGCGCTCGGTCGAGGAGGTCATCCGTGACCGCGAGGAGCTCGCCGAGCAGGTCAAGGCGCTCGGCGAGCTCAAGGAGATGGCCGCGAGCTACGGCTTCGACATCTCCCGCCCGGCCGCGAACGCCCGCGAGGCCGTCCAGTGGCTGTACCTCGCCTACCTCGGTGCGGTCAAGGAGCAGAACGGCGCGGCGATGTCGCTCGGCCGCGTGTCGACCTTCCTCGACGTCTACCTCGAGCGGGACCTCGACGCGGGCGTCCTGACCGAGACCGACGCCCAGGAGCTGATCGACGACTTCGTCATCAAGCTGCGCATCGTGCGCTTCCTGCGCACCCCCGAGTACGACGCGCTGTTCTCAGGCGACCCGACCTGGGTCACCGAGTCGATCGGCGGGATCGGCGAGGACGGCCGTCCGCTCGTGACCAAGAGCTCGTTCCGCTTCCTCAACACGCTCTACACCCTCGGGCCCGCACCCGAGCCCAACCTCACGGTGCTGTGGAGCCCGCGCCTGCCCGAGGGCTTCAAGGAGTTCTGCGCCAAGGTGTCGATCGACACCTCCTCGATCCAGTACGAGTCCGACGAGCTGCTGCGCCCCACGATGGGTGACGACACGGCGATCGCGTGCTGCGTCTCGGGCATGCGGGTCGGCAAGCAGATGCAGTTCTTCGGGGCGCGCGTCAACCTCGCCAAGGCGCTGCTGTATGCGATCAACGGGGGGCGCGACGAGGTGAGCGGCACGCAGGTCGCGCCCGTGAGCGCCCCCGTCGAGGGGGACGTCCTGGACTACGACGACGTCTACGCGAAGTTCGACTCGTTGCTCGACTGGCTCGCCCAGACCTACGTCGACGCGCTCAACTGCGTGCACTTCATGCACGACAAGTACGCCTACGAGCGGCTCGAGATGGCCCTGCACGACCGTGAGGTGCTGCGCACCATGGCGTGCGGGATCGCGGGCCTGAGCGTCGTGGTCGACTCGCTGTCGGCGATCAGGTACGCGACCGTGCGCCCCGTGCGCGACGAGACCGGCCTCGTGGTCGACTACGAGACCGAGGGCGAGTTCCCGACCTTCGGCAACGACGACGACCGCGTGGACCAGATCGCGGTCCAGATCGTCGAGAGCTTCATGGAGAAGGTCCGCCGCCAGCCCACGTACCGCAACGCCGTGCACACCCAGTCGGTCCTGACGATCACCTCGAACGTCGTGTACGGCAAGGCCACGGGCAACACCCCGGACGGTCGCCGCGCAGGCGAGCCCTTCGCCCCGGGCGCCAACCCCATGAACGGGCGCGACACGCACGGCATGCTCGCCTCCGCGCTCTCGGTCGCGAAGCTGCCCTTCGAGCACGCGCAGGACGGCATCTCGCTCACCAACACGGTGGTCCCGAGCGGCCTCGGGCGCACGCGCGAGGAGCAGGTCAAGAACCTCACGGGTCTCCTCGACGCCTACATCGGGGCCGAGGGCTTCCACATGAACGTCAACGTCCTCAACCGCGAGACCCTCGAGGACGCGATGGCCAACCCCGAGAAGTACCCGCAGCTGACGATCCGCGTCTCGGGCTACGCCGTGAACTTCGTGCGGCTCACCCGCGAGCAGCAGCTCGACGTGCTGTCCCGCACCTTCCACGGCTCGGTCTAGGAGCGACGATGACCACGACGACGGCCCCGAGGGTCGCTGCGAGCACCCCGCTCGAGCTGCCCTCGGGTCGCCGCGCAGGGGCAGGGACGGCCGGTCTGGCGCCGGTCGACCTGCCGCGTACCGAGATGTTCGCGCGGATGCGCGCGGGCGAGATCGGCTCGGTGCACTCGTGGGAGCTCGTGACTGCGGTCGACGGGCCCGGCACACGGATGACCGTCTTCCTCGCGGGGTGCCCCCTGCGGTGCCTCTACTGCCACAACCCTGACACGTGGCGCATGCGCGACGGCAAGGCCGTCGAGCTCGACACGCTCGTCGCCCGGCTTGCCCGTTACCGCGGGGTGTTCGAGGCGACGGGGGGCGGGCTCACCGTCTCGGGGGGCGAGCCGCTCCAGCAGCCGGTGTTCCTCGCACGCTTGCTGCGCGCCGCGAAGGAGCTCGGGATCCACACCGCGGTCGACACCTCGGGCTTCCTCGGCGCGGCGTGCACCGACGAGATGCTCGACGACATCGACCTCGTGCTCCTCGACGTCAAGTCCGGCGACCCCGACACCTACCGTCGGCTCACGGGACGCGCCCTCGCCCCGACGCTCGACTTCTCCCGTCGCCTCGCCGCACGCGGTGTCGAGACCTGGGTGCGTTTCGTGCTCGTGCCAGGACTCACCGACGACGTCGAGAACGTCGAGCTCGTCGCCGAGCACGTCGCGAGCCTTGCGACCGTCAGCCGCGTCGAGGTCCTGCCGTTCCACCAGATGGGGCGTGACAAGTGGGCCTCGCTCGGTGTGCCCTACGAGCTCGAGGAGACCGAGCCGCCGAGCCCCGAGCTCGTCGAGCGGGTGCGCGGGCAGTTCCGCGCGCGCGGCCTCGTGACCTACTGACGCGCGACGTTCGCGACCCCGTCGGGCAGCAGACGGCGACCCAGGACGCGCTCGGAGACGCCCTCACGGTCGAGGAGCGGCGCGATCCCACCGTTAGCGATCGGCCAGCCCGCACCGAGGATCATGCACACGTCGATCTCGCGCACGTCGTCGACGACGCGTTCGTCGAGCATCGCGCCGACCTCCTCGGCGAGGCCCTCGAGGACCCTCGTGCGCACCCCCTGCTCGTCGAGGCCAGGTCCGCCCCCGGGGAAGGCCCGCTGGATCGCGGGGTCGACCGCGCCGTCCCGGTCGGCCAGACGCGCACCCTCGTCGCGCAGCGCCGCAAGACCGGGGGAGAGCGGGAAGCGGTCGCCGAGCTCGGAGTGCAGGGTCTCGAGCACGTGCAGCGCGACGCTCAGCCCCACGAGGTCGAGCAGCCGGAAGGGGCGCATCGGCAGGCCGAGCGGGTCGAGCGCCCGGTCCGCGACCTCGACGCTCGTGCCCTCCTCGACCGTCGCGGCGACGTCGGCGAGCATGCGCAGCAAGAGCCGGTTGACGACGAAGCCGGGGCGGTCGGCGACCCCGACCGCCGTCTTGCCGAGCGCGCGGGCAAGCGCGAAGGCCGTCGCGAGGGCCGCGGGCGAGGTCGCAGGGGTGCGCACGACCTCGACGAGCGGCATGGCCGCGACGGGGTTGAAGAAGTGCAGGCCCACGACGCGCGAAGGGTTGGCGAGGTGCTCGCCCATCGCGGTGACCGACAGGGCCGAGGTGTTCGTCGCGAGGATCGTCTCGGCGGGCACGATCTGCTCGAGCTCGGCGAGCACCGACTTCTTGACCGCGAGCACCTCGGTCACGGCCTCGATCACGAGGTCCGCGCGAGCAAGCTCGGCGAGCTCGGTCGTCACGGTGCACGAGCCGAGGATCCGCGCGGCCTCGTCGTCGCTCACGCGCCCCCGGGCGCGCAGCTGGTCGACCTGCGCCTCGATCGCGGCTCGCCCCGCTGCGACCCGCTCGTCGTCGAGGTCGCGCAGCACGACCGGGACGCCGAGACGGCTCGCGAAGAGCACCGCGAGCTGGGTCGCCATGAGCCCCGCACCGACGATCCCGACCGCACCGACCTCACGCGCGGCCTCGGGGCCCGGGTCGCCCGAGGGTCGCCTCGCGGCGCGCGTCGTGAGCTCGAAGGCGTACAGGGCCGCGTGCAGGCCGTCCGAGACGAGGAACTCCTCGAGCGCGTCGTCCTCGGCCGCGAAGTGCGTGTCGCGGTCGTTGTCGCGCGCCGCGGCGAGCAGCTCGAGCGTGCGGTAGGGGGCCTTGCGGGCGCCCCGCAGACGCGCATGGAGCCGCTCACGGGCCGCGTCGACCGCGGCGCGCCACGTCGCGGCGTCGTCGAGCGAGCGGCGGTGCGGCGTGGCCTCGTCCGCGAGGACACGCGCGACCCAGTCGAGTCCCGCGTCGAGGAAGCTCTCGCGGCTCAGCAGGGCGTCGACGAGACCCCACTCGAGCGCGGTGCGCGCATCGGTCGGACGGTTGTTCGCAAGGGGTCGCTCGAGCGCGAGCTCGATTCCCCGCTCGATCCCGAGCAGGCGTGGGGCCAGGTAGGTCCCGCCCCACCCGGCGACCAGGCCGAGGTGCGCCTCGGGCAGGGCGAGCCGGCGCACGTCGTCGGCGGCCGCGCGGAAGGTGCAGTGCAGCGCAATCTCGAGGCCACCGCCGAAGGCGTAACCGTTGAGCAGCGCGAAGCTCGGGACCTCGAGCTCGCCGAGCATGCGCAGCGTCGCGTGGCCGAGCTCGGCGACCTCGCGCGCCTCGGCCCTCGTGCGCAGGCTCGCGACGACCTGGAGGTCCGCGCCAGCGCAGAAGCAGCCCCCCACGCCGGTCACGACGACCGCGACGATCTCTCCCCGCGCGGCCCGCTCGCGCGCCTCGGTGAGGCGCTCGCGCAGCTCGGTGAGCCCCGCACCGCCGAGCGTCGCGGGACGCGCACCGTCCGAGCCGTTGTCGAGCACGAGCAGCAGCGCGGTTCCTGCGCCCCGGGGCAGTTCGACGTCCCGGGCCTCGACGTGCGTGACGTACTCGGTCATCTCAGCGGTCCTCCAGGGCGTCGGACAGGGCTTGCGCGGTGAGCTCGACCTGCCACGGCCGGGCTCCTGCGCTCGTGAGGAAGTCTGCGACACCGATCGCGTCCCGGCGCGTCGGGGGTGACCAGCACAGGCGGCGCACGAGCTCGGGCAGGACGAGGTTCTCGACCGGGACCGAGACACGCTCGCTGATCTCGGCGAGCGCGCTGCGTGCCGCCGCGAGCCGCGCCGCGGCCGCAGGGTCACGCTCGGGCCATGCCCGAGCGGGAGGTGTCGAGTCACCGTTGCTCGGACCGCGCGTCGCGGGCAGCTCCTTGGCGGGCAGGGCACGTGCCCGGTCGATCGCGTCCTGCCACAGCCGCGCGCGCCGCCGGGTTCCCTTGCCCGAGAACTCGGGCAGGGCGACGAGCGCACCGACGTCCTTGGGCATCGCCTGGGCCGCGGCGATGATCGCGCGGTCCGGCAGGACACGACCGGGGGCGATGTCGCGACGGCGCGCGGACTCGTCACGCGCGCGCCACAGCTCGCGCACGACCGCGAGCCGGCGAGGGTCGCGGATCGCGTGCATCCCCGAGGTGCGCCGCCACGGGTCGGGCCGGGGGGCGGGTGGGGGAGCGGTGCGCACCGCCTCGAACTCCTGGTGGGCCCACTCGAGCTTGCCTGCGGCCTCGAGGCGCTTCTCGACCGCGTCGCGCAGCTCGACGAGGACCTCGACGTCGAGCGCGGCGTAGCGCAGCCACGCTGTCGGGAGAGGGCGGGTCGACCAGTCGACCGCGGAGTGCTCCTTCGCGAGCCCGCGCCCGAGGAGCTCGGCGACTACCGTCGCGAGGCCGACGCGGTGCAGTCCCAGGAGGCGGGCCCCGAGCTCGGTGTCGAAGATGCGCGCAGGGACGAGGCCGTGCTCGCGGAAGCCCGGGAGGTCCTGGGAGGCCGCGTGCAGCACGAACTCGACCCCGTCGAGCGCCGCGGACAGCCCGCTGAGGTCCGGGAGCGCGACGGGGTCGACGAGCGCGGTCGGGGCACCTTCGCGGCGTAGCTGGACGAGGTAGGTCCGTTGGCCGTAACGGTAGCCCGAGGCCCGCTCGGCGTCGGCCGCGACGGGGCCGGACCCGCCCACGAGGTCGGTCAGGACGTGGGCGAGCGCCTCCGGCGTGTCGGTGACCGGGGGGATCCCGCCGGCAGGTTCGGTGAGGGGGACGATGCGCGGCGCGTCGTCGGCGGGCTCGTCGACCTCGTCGGTGGGGTCCGCGTGCATCCCTCTACCGTAGTTCGTCCCGCGAGCCGTCCCCGGACGTGCGCACGGCGCGTCAGATGAGGCCGCGGCGCAGCGCGACCGCGACGAGGGCGGCGCGGTCGCCCGTGCCGAGCTTGCGTGCGATGCGCGCGAGGTGGCTCTTGACGGTGAGCGCCGAGAGCCCGAGCGACTCCCCGATCGCGCGGTTCGACTGACCCTCTGCGACGAGCGAGAGCACCGAGAGCTCGCGCGCGGTGAGCGGGGGCGCCTCTGCGTGCGGCGCGGGGCGTGGCACGGGAGCTGTGAAGGTGATGCCCTTGCCCTGCTCGATCGCGACCGCCCCGCGCACCCCGCCCGCGAGGAGCGCGACGAGCTCGCGGGCCTCGCTGCGGTGCGCGAGGACGAGCGCCGCGTGCTGCCCGCGCCTGCCGAGGTTGCGCGCGATCACGCCACCCTCGCCCGCGACGATCTGCGGTACGACGATGCACATCGTGTCGGCCTGGGGCGTCGAGGCGCGCCGCATGGCGAGCCGACGGCGGTCCAGGACAGGCGTGTCCGTTGCGGTCACGGTGGAGTACGTCCTCGGTGTTCGGGGGGCTCGAGCTACACCGGGTTCATCGGCGTGACGGCCCGTCGACTTGAGCCGTCGAGCCGTGTCAACGCCGTGGCTGGAGCGGTGTGACACCGTCCGGGAGGGGCGGCAGGCCTGCACCCGTGCACAGCAGCGTGCCCCACGCCTCGAGGTGCTTGCCGAGCTCGAGGTCGAGCGGGGTCCACGAGGCACGCAGCTCGAGCTCGACCTCGCCGGGCCGCTCGACGAGGACCCCGAAGGTGTCCGAGATCACGCGTGTCACCGTCCCGCCGAGCGCACGGACGTGCACCTCGGACTCCTCGAGCGCGTCCTCGAGCCACGTCCACGCGACGTGGGACAGCAGGGGGTCGGCCGCGAGCTCGTCCTCGACCGAGGCGCGCAAGAGCGTCACGACGCGCAGCGTGCCCTCCCACGCCTCCTGACCGGCAGGGTCGTAGAGCACGACGAACCGCCCTGAGGCGAGCTCGCTCGGGACCGCGCCGCGCTGAGGGCGGACCTCACCCGTGAGTGCGACCGAGAAGGGGGCGATGCGGCCCGGCGCCGGGACCTCCTCGAGGAAGACCTCGGGGCGCAGCCGGGCCTCGCGCAGGCTGTGCAGCACACGCACGAAGTCCTCGGGAACCGCGCTGAGGTCGCTCTCGGTCACGTGACCGAGACTATGGCGCCCCCGGACGCGCCGCGGGGAGGCTCGCCGGGACCCGTCTCACGGCCTGGTGGCCCGCGAGCGAGCGAGCGTGCGGCGCTAGAGTGAACCCTGGCCTGCGGCCGTCCACGAACCCCAAGGAGACCCGTCCACGATGTCTACCGCGTCCGCACAGATCGGCGTCACCGGCCTTGCCGTGATGGGTCGCAACCTCGCCCGCAACCTCGCTCGCAACGGCTTCGTCGTCGCGGTGCACAACCGCTCCGCCGAGCGCACGCGCTCGCTCGTCGCCGAGCACGGGGACGAGGGGACCTTCGTCGCGTCGGAGTCCCTCGAGGACTTCGTCGCGAGCCTCGCCCGGCCGCGCAAGATCATCGTCATGGTCAAGGCGGGCGGCCCGACGGACGCCGTGATCGACGATCTCGTCCCCCTGCTCGACGAGGGCGACATCGTGATCGACGCGGGCAACGCGCACTTCCCCGACACGCGCCGGCGCGAGGCGGCGCTCGCCGCGAAGGGTCTGCACTTCGTCGGCACGGGCGTCTCGGGCGGCGAGGAGGGTGCCTTGCTCGGGCCGAGCATCATGCCGGGCGGCTCGCGCGAGTCCTACGAGTGGCTCGGGCCGATCCTCGAGAAGATCTCCGCGAAGGTCGACGGCGTGCCGTGCTGCACCTACGTGGGTCCCGACGGCGCGGGCCACTTCGTCAAGATGGTGCACAACGGCATCGAGTACGCCGACATGCAGCTCATCGCGGAGGCCTACGAGCTCATCCGCGTCGCGACCGGCGCGAGCGCGCCCGAGATCGGGCAGATCTTCGCGGAGTGGAACACCGGCGACCTCGAGTCCTTCCTCATCGAGATCACCGCCGAGGTGCTCGCGCACACGGACGCCGCGACCGGCACGCCCTTCGTGGACATCGTGCTCGACCAGGCCGAGCAGAAGGGCACGGGCCGGTGGACCGTGCAGAACGCGCTCGACCTCGGGGTCCCGATCACGGGCATCGCGGAGGCGACGTTCGCGCGCGCCCTCTCGGGCTCGGTCCCGCAGCGTGAGGCCGCCCGGGGTGCGCTCGTCGCGGACGCCGCGCCGTGGGCGGTCGAGGATCGCGCGGCCTTCGTCGAGGACGTCCGGCTCGCGCTGTACGCCTCGAAGGTCGTCGCATACTCCCAGGGCTTCGACCAGATCGCGGCGGCGAGCGCGGAGTACGGCTGGGACATCGACCGCGGGGCCATGGCGCGCATCTGGCGCGGGGGCTGCATCATCCGTGCGCGCTTCCTCAACCGCATCACCGAGGCCTACGAGCGCGACCCGCAGCTTGCTCTCCTGCTCGCGGACCCGTACTTCGCCGAGCAGGTCGGCAAGGGGGTCGCCGCGTGGCGGCGGATCGTCGCGCAGGCCGCGTTGCACGGTGTCGCGACGCCCGCCTTCTCCTCCTCGCTCGCCTACTACGACGGCGTGCGCGCCGAGCGGCTCCCGGCGAACCTCGTGCAGGCGCAGCGCGACTTCTTCGGCGCGCACACCTACCGCCGCACCGACCGCGACGGCTCGTTCCACACCGACTGGTCGGGCGATCGGTCCGAGTCGCCCGCCTGAGCCACGCGCACCGGGGCACCGCGCGTGACGCGGTCGCCTCGACGCGCCCGCCGGGCCACGCCACGCTGCGCCGTGAGCGCCGGGCTAGGCTGACCGGCGGCCGTACCGAGAGGAGCGCCATGCCCGCCGCCACGACCCAGGTCGTCACCGAGAGGCAGACGTGGGACGCCGACGTCGACCGGCTCGGGGGCCACCCGCTCCAGCTGTGGGGCTGGGGCGAGGTCAAGGCGAGCGGCCCGTGGGCCGCGCACCGGCTGCGCGTGACGCGTGGCGAGGAGCTGGTCGGGGCAGCCCAGGTGCTCGTCCGTCGCCTGCCTGCGCCGTTCGGGCGGCTCGCCTACGTCCCGCGCGGGCCTGCCGTGGCCGGCGACGGCGGCGAGGTCGACGACGCGCTGCTCGAGCGGCGCGCGACGGTCCTCGAGGCCGTCGCCTCGTGGTGCCGCGAGCACGTGGGCGGGGTCGGGGTGTCCTTCGAGCCGGACTGGGCGGCAGGGACCGCGCCCGAGGTGCCCGGCCTCGTGCGGGCCAGCGAGACGGTGCTCGTGCCCACGACCGTGATCCTCGACCTGCGCCGCAGCCCCGAGGAGCTGCTCGCGGCGATGGACCGTTCGCCCCGCCGGGACATCCGCAAGGCCGGACGGGACGGCATGGACCTGCGCCGCGTGACGGCCGAGGCGGACGTGCGTGCGGTGCTCGACGTCTACCGCGAGACGGCGCAGCGTGCGGGTTTCGCGCTGCACTCCGACGACTACTACCTCGCGGTGCACCGCGAGCTCGGCGAGCGCTCGGTGCTCGTCGCGGCGTACGCCGACGACGCCCCGACGTGCTTCTCGTGGTGCGTGCAGTCCGGTCGCACGTCCTTCCAGCTCTACGGCGGGTCGAACGAGGCGGGCCGGCGCATGCGCGCGACGCCCCCGGTGTACTGGCGCACGGTCGAGATCGCCCAGGAGGCCGGTCTCGAGCGCTTCGACTTCAACGGCCTGCTCAACGACGGCATCAGCGCCTTCAAGCGATCTCTCGCCTCGCACGACGACGAGCTCGTCGGGACGCTCGACGTGCCGTTCTCGTGGCGCTACGGCCTGTGGGTGCGAGCGCTGCCGCGGGCCAAGCGCGTGCTGCGTGCCTTGCGCGGTGGGGCGCGTCGACCAGGGGCGTCGTGACCGCCGAGCCCACCCCCCAGGACCCGCTGAGCGACGAACGCCTGCGTCGTGGCTCGGTCCTCATGGCCACGGGCACGCTCGTCTCGCGCGGGACGGGTCTGCTGCGCACGCTCCTGCTCGTCGCCGCGATCGGTACGGTCGGTCCTGTCGCGGACGCCTTCGACATCGCGAACACCCTGCCGACGATGCTCTTCGCGCTCGTCTCCGCGGGCGCTATCCAGTCCGTCCTCATGCCGCAGATCATGGCCGCGATCCAGGCCGAGAACGCCCAGGAACGCCTCGACAAGCTCCTCACGCTCGCGGTCATCACCCTCGCGGTCCTCACGGCGCTGCTCGTCGCTGCGGTGCCCCTGCTCATCCGGCTGTTCTCGCTCGTGGGCGACTGGCCGCCCGAGCAGCTCGCGCTCGCCATCACCTTCGGGTACTGGTGCGTCCCGCAGGTGTTCTTCTACGGCCTGTTCACGGTCCTGGGCGACATGCTCAGCGCGCGCGGGCAGTTCGGCGCGTTCGGGTGGGCGCCCGTCGCCAACAACATCATCTCGATCGCGGGCTTCGGCGCGTTCGTGTGGCTGTGGGGGAGCGCGCGCACCGAGCTGCCGGGGCTCGAGGGGTGGACGACCACGCAGACGGTCGTGCTCGCGGGGACCGCGACGCTCGGGATCGTCGTCCAGGCGCTCATCCTTGTCGTCGCGCTGCGTCGGGGTGGCTTCCCGTGGCGTCTGCGCCTCGGCGTGCGCGGGATCGGGCTGCGCACCGCCTCGCGCGTCGTGGGGTGGACGCTCGGTGCGGTCGCTCTCGAGCAGGTCGGGGTGACCTACCTGCGCAACGTCATGGCCGCGGCGGGTGTCGAGGCGACCGCGGGTGGCTCGGTCGCTGCGGGTCCCGCGACCTACTCGAGCGTCCTGCTCATCTACCTCTTGCCGCACTCGGTGCTCATGGTCCCGATCATCACGGCGCTCTTCCCGCGCCTGTCCGCGGCTGCCGCGCGCGGGGACCTCGCCGGCGTGCGCGCGGACCTGTCGACCGGCCTGCGCCTCGCGGCCGTCGTCACGGTCTTCGCGACGACTGTCGTGGTCGTGCTCGCGGGGCCCCTGCTCAAGGCCGTGCTGCCGACAGCGAGCGTCGAGATGATCGAGGTCGCGATCCCGGTCCTGCAGGCGATGGCGCCCGGCCTCGTCGCGCTCGGCGCGACGATCCTCGTCAAGCGCATGTACTTCGCGCTCGGCGACGGCCGCTCGGTGTTCGTGATCCAGGTCCTCGCGACGAGCATCTCGGTGCTCGTCGTCCTCGTCGCGACGTGGGTGCTCGACTTCCGCTGGTGGACGGTCGCCGCGGCCGCGGCCGGCTCGCTCGCCGCGTGGGTCTCGGTGCTTGCGCGGGTGCGCGGGATGCGCCGCAAGCTCGGTGGGATCGACGGCCACCGTGTGCTGCGCGTCTATGTGCGCACGGGCCTGGCCTCGCTCGTCGCGGGTGCGGCGGGGCTCGCGCTCATGCGGCTCGTGGATGCGCCGGCGGCGCTCACCTGGGTCCAGGCGGTCGCGGTGACGGCGGGGATCGGCCTCGTCATGGTCGGTGTGTACCTCGCGGGCCTGCGGCTCATGCGCGTGCGCGAGCTCGAGAGCGCGCTCGGCCCGCTCCTGCGACGCCTCAGGAGGACTCGATGAGCGAGCTCGCCAGCGTGCTTGCCGAGCGCACCGCGACCCGGCCCGAGGACTGGTTCGGGGTGCTCAAGGCGCGCTCGGGGATGGAGCTGGCCTTCCGGGTGCTGCGCGAGGTGCGCGGCTCGGGTTCGGTGCTCACGCAGGTGTTCACGTGCGCGACCGCGGTCGACCCCGTGCTCGAGGCGGGCCTCGAGCCCCGCTACGGCGAGGTCGCCCGCGCGACGCTCGCGCTCGACGCGGACCGCCTCGAGGTCCCCGCTGACGCGCGCGCCGTCGTCGTCCAGCACACCTTCGGCGTCGTCGACGACGCCGCGACGGCTCGGCTCCGCGCGGCGGCCCACCGTGCGGGGGCGATCCTGCTCGAGGACTCCGCGCACGCCGCGACCCGGATGGCGCGCCGCGCCGGGGCCCCGCTCGCGGACGTCTCGGTGCACTCCTTCGGGGCCGAGAAGCTGTTCGGCACGAAGTTCGGCGGTGCGGTGTGGGTGAGCCCCGAGCTCGACCCCGCGCTGCGCGAGCCGCTCGTCGCGGCGCTGCGCGCCCTTCCCGCG
>JAJUHG010000022.1 GCA_029267995.1 Micrococcales bacterium | reverse complement strand
CCGACGGGCCAAAAGCCCTCAAGACCAGTCCGCGGTCGCGTCCCGCACGATCGAGCTGCACACCCGGCAGGACGTGAGCGTACGGTCGATGACCTTTGCCCGGATCCGAAATCCGAGGCCCCAGCCGTGTGCAGCAGGCGACCGAGCGGCTCAGTGGTCATCACCCGGGCGTGACCGAAAGTGGCGAGCAGGGCGCCACCTGGGGAAGCGTGTCCGACACCGCTCTGGAAGCGCGTCATCTGTTCAAGGTTTTCGGGAAGAACCCGAACCAGGCCGTCCGCCGGCTCGAGGCCGGCGAGACCCGTGCCGACGTCCTCGACGCCGGGACCGCCGCCGTCATCGACGCGAGCTTCACCGTCAAGCGCGGGGAGATCTTCGTCGTCATGGGCCTGTCCGGCTCGGGCAAGTCGACCCTCATCCGCATGCTCAACGGACTGCTCCCGCCCACCTCGGGCGAGGTGCTCATCCACGGGCGCAACGTCACGACCGCAGGCCCGCGCGAGCTGCGCCAGATCCGCCGCGAGTCCGTCTCGATGGTGTTCCAGCACTTCGCGCTCCTGCCGCACCGCAGCGTGATCGACAACGCCGCCTACGCCCTCGAGATCCAGGGCGTGCCGCGTGCCGAGCGGCTCGAGCGTGCGCGCGTGCTGCTCGACAAGGCCGGCCTCGCCGAGTGGGCCGACGCCCGCCCCGACGAGCTCTCCGGGGGCATGCGCCAGCGCGTGGGCCTCGCCCGTGCCCTCACCGCAGGCACCGACGTGCTGCTCATGGACGAGGCGTTCTCCGCGCTCGACCCGCTCATCCGCCGCGAGATGCAGCAACAGCTCGTCGAGCTCCAGCAAGAGCTTGGCCGCACGATCATCTTCATCACCCACGACCTCAACGAGGCGATGTTCCTCGGTGACCGGATCGCCGTCATGCGCGACGGGCGCATCGTGCAGAACGGCACCCCCGAGGAGATCCTCACCGACCCCGCGAACGACTACGTCGCCCAGTTCGTCCAGGACGTCGACCGCACCAAGGTCCTCACGGCGCGCACCGTCATGGAGCCCCCGCACCTGACGACCCCCGTGAGTGCGGGCGTGCGCGGTGCGCTGCGTGTGCTGCGCGAGCAGCAGGCCCGGGCCGTCTTCGCGACCGAGGGACGCCGGCTCGTGGGTGTCGTGACCGACCGCGCCGTGATCCGTGCCGTCAAGGCCGGCCAGACGGACCTGCGCGCGATCGTCGACCAGTCCGTGCTCACCGTGGGCCCCGACGACCTGCTCACCGACATCGTCGAGAGCGCCGTCGAGAGCCCCGTGCCGCTCGCCGTCGTCGACGGCGCCCGGCGCCTCGTGGGCGTCATCCCGCGCGTGACGCTGCTCGCGACGCTCGGCAACGTCGAGCCCTCGACCCGAGAGCTGCCCGTCGTGCAGACCCCGATCGACATGGTCGCCGAGTTCACCCCGCTCGTCGACGAGGCCGCGGCCGTGCCCGCCCAGACCTCGAGCGAAGGGGGTCAGGAATGAGCTGGTTCGTCGACGGTGCCCGCATCCCCCTCGGGGCGTGGGTCAAGGACCTCATCGACTTCCTCAAGACCTACGCGAGCTGGTTGTTCGACTTCTTCGCGACGACCTTCCTCGCGGTGTACGACGCCGCGACGTGGATCTTCACGACCCCGCCCGGCTGGGTCATCATCCTCGTGATCGCGGGCGTAGCGTTCTGGGCCAAGGGCTGGAAGCTCGCGCTCGGCACGGTGCTCGGGCTCATGCTCGTCGACCTCGTCGCGCAGTGGGACAACGCGATGCTCACGCTTGCGCTGACCGTCGTCGCGGTGTTCATCGCGACCACGATCTCGATCCCGCTCGGCATCTGGGCGGCGCGCTCGCAGACCGTGTCGAACATCGTGCGACCCGTGCTCGACTTCCTGCAGACGATGCCCGCCTTCGTCTACCTGCTGCCCGCGATCTTCCTGTTCAGCGTGGGCCCCGTGCCCGGAATCGTCGCGACGATCGCCTTCGCGCTCGCCCCGGGCGTCCGGCTCACCGAGCTCGGCATCCGTGGGGTCGACAAGGAGGTCGTCGAGGCGGGGCACGCCTTCGGCGCCACCCCGGGCCGCATCCTGCGGCAGATCCAGCTGCCGCTCGCGATGCCGTCGATCATGGCGGGCGTCAACCAGGTCATCATGCTCTCGCTGTCGATGTCGGTCATCGCCTCGATGGTCGGTGCTCCTGGCCTCGGTCGCCCGATCGTCCAGGCGCTCAGCTCGGTCAACGTCCCCCTCGGGTTCGAGGCGGGCACGGCCGTGGTCGTCATCGCGATGATCCTCGACCGCATCACGAGCGGCTTCGGCGCCCGCGAGCGGCGCAAGCCGCGCACCACGTCGTTCGGACAGTCCGCCGACGACGGCGCCCCGGCCGAGGCCCCCGCCTCGCCCGCCAAGGCCGTCCCGACCGCGACCGCCTGACCCATACCCGTACCGGCGCGTGTGCTGCGCGCCGGCGTACGAGCCCGTCATGGGCATCCCCAACAACCGCGTGCTGTCTCGCGGGAGGAAAGGAACACCAATGATGAAGCGCAACCTGTTCAAGGGCTTCGCGGTGGCTGCTGCCGCGACGCTCGCTCTCGCCGCGTGCGCGAGCGACGCTGAGAACGGCAGTCAGACCACGGACGAGACGAGCGCCGCCGAGGCGCCCAAGGACATCACGATCGGTGTCTTCAACGGCTGGCCCGAGGGCGAGGCGGTCTCCTACATCTGGAAGCTCGTCCTCGAGGACGAGGGGTACGACGTCGACCTGCAGTACGCCGACGCGGGCCCCGTGTTCGCGGGCGTCGCGGCGGGCGACTACGACATCGCGCTCGACGGCTGGCTGCCGTTCACGCACGAGTCGTACTTCGAGGAGTTCGGTGACGACATCATCGACCTCGGCTCGTGGAACGACGACGCGAAGCTGACCCTCACGGTCAACGCGGATGCGCCGATCGACTCGATCGCCGAGCTCGGGGAGAACTCCGAGCTGTTCGGCGACCGCATCATCGGCATCGAGCCGGGTGCGGGCCTGACGAAGGCCACGCAGGAGAACGTCATCCCGACGTACGGCCTCGAGCACATGGACTTCGTGACGTCGTCGACCCCGGCGATGCTTGCCGAGCTCTCGTCCAAGATCGACTCGGGCGAGAACGTCGTCGTGACGCTGTGGCGCCCGCACTGGGCCTACGACGCCTTCGACATCAAGGACCTCGAGGACCCCGAGCTCACCCTTGGTGAGGCGGAGTCGATCCACTCGTTCGCCCGCACGGGCTTCGACACCGACTTCCCCGAGGTCACCGAGTGGATCAAGAACTTCCGCATGGACTCGGACACGCTGTTCTCGCTCGAGAACGTCATGTACAACACCGACGAGGACATCTCGGACTACACCGACATCGTCCGCAGCTGGATGGACGAGAACGCCGACTGGGTCGCCGGCCTCACCTCCTGACCCGCTGACCGCGTCGAAGGGCGCCTCCCCGGCACTCCCGGGAGGCGCCCTTCGCCGTCCCCGCCCCCGCCACCCCGCCCACCCCCGCCCCCACGCCCGCCGAGGTCGTGAGGAATCGCCGAATTCGTGGCTGAAAGGTCACGTAGTCGAGGAATCCTCACGAACTCGGTGGCGGGGCGTGGCGGGACCTTGGTCTTGCCAGGGCGGGTCCGGGATGCATAACCTGGTCGGCACGAGCGCGTCGAAGCGTTTCGACACTGGAAGCGAGGTTGCTGATGGTCACGATCGAGGACGTCGCCCGCGAGGCGGGCGTGTCGATCTCGACGGTGTCCTACGCCCTCTCCGGCAAGCGAGCCATCAGCGAGGAGACCCGACGGCGCGTCGTCGCGGCGGCCGAGCGGCTTGGCTACATGCCCAAGGCGGCGGCACGCGCCCTCGCTGGCAAGCGCACCCACGTCATCGCGGTCACGACGCCCCTGCACGCCGACACCGACCACTCCGCGCACATGGCCTTCGCGATGGCCGTGACGACCGCGGCGCGCGAGCACGACTTCGACACCCTGCTGCTCGTCCAGGACGACGAGCTCGAGGGCATGCGTCGCACCGCGGCGACCCTGCTCGCCGACGGCATCGTCGTGCTCGACGTCGCCGCCGACGACGCACGGGCCGAGCTCGCCCGGCAGCTGCGCTGCCCCGTCGTCTTCGTGGGTGTCCCGACGGACAACGAAGGTCTGACGTGCATCGACCTCGACTTCGAGCGCGCGACCGAGGAGGCGGTCGAAGCGCTTCGAACGGCAGGCCACCGCTCGCTCGCGCTCGTGTCGCAGGGCCAGGACGTGATCGACCGGGCCTCGAACTACCCGCTGCGCATCGAGCGGACCTTCGTCGCGGCCGCCGAGCGGCACGGGCTCGAGGCGCGCATCGTGCGCCCCCGTCCCGACACGTCGACCGGCGTCGTCGAGGCGCTCCTCGACGAGCACCCTGACGTCACGGGACTCGTCCTGAGCACCCGCTCCGAGGTCGCGGACGCCGTCGGGCCCGCGCTCGAGCGGCGCGGCCTGCGCGTCCCCGAGGACATGTCGGTCGTCGCGGTGGGCATGACGCCCGAGCCGGGGCGACAACCGCTGCCCTTCGACTCCTTCCCCCTCGATCCCCAGCTGACCTGCCCCGCGGCGGTCGACCTGCTCGTCGGGATCATCGAGGGAAGGGTCGTCCCCGGTGGGGTCCAGCTCGTCCCGCCGGTCCACCAGGCGCGCGGCTCGGTCGCGCCCGTCCGTATGCGGGACGTCAGGTGATCGCATGAGACCAGCGCTCTCGCGTCCACTTTCGAAGCGCTTCGACAATGGTTCGAGCGCCAATCCACCCGGCCCCAAGGCCATACGAGGAGGTATGAGATGAGGTATCGCAAGCACGCGACGACGGCCGCCCTGGCCGCCGTGGCACTTACCCTCGCCGCATGTTCGTCGGGAGGTGGCTCGAGCCAGACCCCGACGGGCGGCGCGACCGCGAGCGGCGACAACGACTACGCGGGCGAGACGCTCACCGTGCTCGTCTACGAGAACGACGAGTCCGCGATGGGCAAGGCCTGGCGCGAGGCCGCCAAGATCTTCGAGGAGGAGACCGGCGCCACGGTCGACTACCAGATCACGTCCTTCGAGGACCTCTCGGACACCGCGAGCCAGCTGTTCGTCTCGTCCGACGCCCCCGACCTGTCCGAGTACAACAAGGGCAACGGCACCGCTGGCGCTCTCTCGACGCTCGGCGTCCTGCAGAACCTCGACGGGTTCTTCGAGTCCTACGGCTGGGACGACAAGCTCGCCGACTCGCTGCAGACCACGACCAAGTACGACGAGAACGGCGTCATGGGCGACGGCGCGCACTACGGCGTGCCCAACTACGGCGAGTTCGTGTTCCTCTACTACAACGCCGACCTGCTCGCCGAGCACGGCGTCGAGGTCCCCGAGACGCTCGAGGACTTCGAGGCGGCGCTGCAGACGTTCGCGGACGCGGGCATGACCCCGCTCGTGACCTCGGCGCAGGAGTACCCCGCCGGCCAGCTGTGGTACCAGCTCGTCCTGAACGACGCCGACCGCAGCTTCGTCGACGCCTACCAGCTCTACGACGGTGAGGTCGACTTCGCGGCCCCGCCGGCCGCCGACGGGACAGCCAAGCTCGCCGAGTGGGTCGAGAAGGGCTACGTGTCGAGGTCCGCGACCGGCATGACCGCCGAGGACGCAGGCCTGGCCTTCATCAACGGCGAGGCACCGTTCTTCTACTCCGGCTCGTGGTGGTACGGCCGCTTCCTCAACGACATCACGGACTTCGAGCTCGGCATCGCCGACTTCCCCGGCTCGACCCTCGTGCCCGGCTCCTCCGGGAACCTGTGGGTCGTGCCGACCGTGACCGACGAGCTGCACACCCAGATGGCCGCGTACTTCATCGACATCACGATGCGCCCGGAGATCCAGGCGATCCTCGGCAACGCGGGCGGCCTGCCCGTCGCCGCGGACCCCGCCGACATCACCGACGAGAACGCCCAGGCGCTCATCGAGCTGTTCAACGAGGTGCTCGACCGTGACGGTCTGGCCTTCTACCCCGACTGGCCGACCGCGACGTTCTACGACGACCTGAACGCGGGCCTGCAGGGCCTGATCAACGGCTCGCTGACCCCCGAGCAGACCGCGGAGCAGCTCCAGGCGGACTACGACGCCGGGACCGAGCAGTTCCGCTGACCCCAGACCGGTGACCCCCGGGCAGCCCCGGCCCGGGGGTCACCACATCCAGGAGGACGAGAAGCCATGAGCGCGAGAACCGTGCGCACCCGCCCGCCCGAGGACCTTCCCCTCATCCCCAGCGGCGGGAAGAAGCCCCTGGCCTACTGGCTGTACTTCATCCCCGGGATCCTGCTGACGCTCGGGATCGTCGTCTACCCGGTCGTCTACAACGTGTGGCTGAGCTTCCACTCGTGGCGCGGCGGGTTCACGATCCCCGAGTTCGTGGGCCTCGAGAACTGGGGCCAGCTCATGGGCGACTCCTCGTTCTGGATGTCGTTCCGCAACATCATCTTCATGATCATCGCGATGGTGATCATCCCGACGCTCGTCGGGCTCGTCCTCGCGGCGATCCTCTTCGACGTCATCGGACGACGGTTCTCCGGCAGGCTCGCGAGCTTCCTGCGCGCGACCTTCTACCTGCCTCAGGTCATCCCGATCGCGGTCGCCGGTGTGCTCTTCGGCTGGGTCCTGTACCCCGACAAGACGGGCGTGCTCAACCAGTTCCTCACCTGGGTCACCGGGAGCGAGGTCGCGATCAACTGGGTCGGCGGTGAGGGCAGGACCGCGCTGTTCTCCGTCATGCTCCTCATGGTCTGGGTCCAGATCGGCTACCCCGTCGTGATCTTCATGGCGGCCCTCCAGCGGGTCGACCCCGAGCTCTACGAGGCCGCCGAGCTCGACGGCGCGGGCTGGTTCCGCCGCTTCCACGCGATCACCCGCCCGATGATCCGCCCCGAGGTGTTCGTCGTCGCGCTCACCACGACGATCGCGGCGCTCAAGGTCTTCGGCCCCGTGTTCATCCTGACCCAGGGCGGACCCAACAAGGCGACGTACGTGCCCTCGTACTACGCCTACATCCAGTTCTTCGGCAACGGCACCAACAAGGGGTACGCCGCGGCGATCGCGACCGCGGTGACGATCGTCGTCGCCGTCGTCGCCGTCCTCTTCCTGCGCGCCCAGCGCAGGGCCGAGCAGAAGGAGGCGTGACATGACCGCCGTGACCACCGCCCCCCGCTCGAAGCCGGGCCGTCCGCTGCGGCGTACCGCCTCGGGGAAGATCCGCCGCCCGCACACGTTCGGCGAGTGGTGCCTGCTCGTGCTCGCGATCGTGCTCGCGGTGATCGTCGTCTTCCCCCTCGTGATGCTCCTGCTCAACGCCTTCAAGTCCCCCCAGGACTACGCGACGTCCGGGCCGCTGGACTTCCCGCGCTCGTTCTACACCGACGGCCTGGTCAACTTCTGGGTCGGCAAGAACTTCCCGCGCGCGCTGTGGAACTCGATCTTCATCTCCGGGATGGTCGCCGTGCTGGGCGTCGTCGTCGCCGTCCTCAACGCCTTCGCGATCGGCATCGGACGCGTGCGCGGACGCACCTGGATCACGCTGCTGTTCCTCATGGCGAACCTGCTCCCGCAGGAGATGCTCGTCTACCCGCTGTTCACGATGTTCGACAAGGCCCACCTGCTGTCGAACCCGTGGTCGGTCATCCTCACCTTCACCGTCATCCAGGGCGCCTTCGGCACCTACCTGCTCGCGAGCCTGTACGGGACCTTCCCCAAGGAGATCCTCGAGGCCGCCGCGATCGACGGAGCCTCGCGCTGGCGCACGTTGCGGAAGGTTGTCGTCCCGGTGTCGCGGCCAACCCTGAGCGTCCTGATGGTCTTCTTCTTCATCTGGACCTGGAACGAGTTCCTGCTGCCGCTGTCCTTCCTCAACCGGCCGGACTCGCTCACGGTGCCCCTCGTCCTCGAGCAGCTCTCGGGCGAGCGGCAGACCGACGTGACGACCTTGATCTCGGCGACCTTGCTGAGCGTCATCCCCACGATCGTCTTCTTCCTCATCTTCCAACGGACCCTCACCCGAGGCATCACGGCAGGAGCAGTCAAGTGAAGTTCACCGATGGTTTCTGGGCGCTGCGCCCTGGGGTCACCGCGCACTACGCCCAGGAGGCCTACGACGTCGAGGTGGACGGCGACGAGATCGTCGTCGTCGCCCCGACGCGGCCCATCCGCTCACGCGGCAACGTCCTGAACCTCCCGGTGCTCACCGTGACCCTGTCCTCACCCGCCGAGGGCGTCGTCAAGGTCTCAGTCGCGCACCACACGGGAGGGCGCCCGAGGCGCGGCTTCGAGCTCGACGCCCCGGGGGCCGGCAAGGTCGAGACGACCGACGAGGGGGCCGTGCTCACGACGGGCGACCTGCGCGCCGTCGTCCGCCGCGGCACACCGTGGGACATCTCCTTCTGGCACGGCGACCGCCGCCTGACGGGCTCGGGCCACAAGTCGCTCGGCTACCTCCAGCTCGCGGCCGACGCCGCCGTCGCCGCCGAGCCCGCGGGCCTCACCGGGGTCACGACGACGGGCCTCGCAGGGCCGGGCACGTACGTGCACGCCCAGCTCGACCTCGGGGTCGGGGAGACCGTGTACGGCCTCGGCGAGCGCTTCGGACCGCTCGTGAAGAACGGCCAGAGCGTCGACATCTGGAACTCCGACGGCGGCACGAGCTCCGACCAGGCCTACAAGAACGTGCCGTTCTACCTGACGAACCGCGGCTACGGCGTGTTCGTCGACCACCCCGAGCACGTGTCCTTCGAGGTCGGCTCGGAGGCCGTCGAGCGGGTTCAGTTCTCGGTCCCCGGCGAGGTGCTCGAGTTCTTCGTGATCGACGGCCCCGGGCCCAAGGACGTCATCGACCGCTACACGCGCCTCACGGGCCGCCCGCCCATCGTGCCCGCATGGTCCTACGGCCTGTGGCTGTCGACGTCCTTCACGACCGACTACGACGAGTCGACCGTCACCTCCTTCATCGACGGCATGCGCGAGCGGGACATCCCGCTGAGCGTGTTCCACTTCGACTGCTTCTGGATGCGTGAGTTCCAGTGGACGGACCTGGTCTGGGACGAGCGCGTGTTCCCTGACCCGGTCGGGATGCTCGACCGGCTGCACCGGGAGCTGGACCTGCGCGTCTCGGTGTGGGTCAACCCGTACATCGCCCAGCGCTCGCGGCTCTTCGCCGAGGGCGCCGAGAAGGGCTACCTCGTGCGCCGGCCCGACGGGTCGATCTGGCAGTGGGACATGTGGGTCGCGGGCATGGCGCTCGTCGACTTCACCAACCCCGAGGCGGTGCGCTGGTACCAAGACTCGCTGCGCGTCGTGCTCGAGCAGGGTGTCGACGCGATCAAGACTGACTTCGCCGAGCGCATCCCGACCGACGTCGTGTGGCACGACGGGACCGACCCGCACGTGATGCACAACCTCTACACGCACCTGTACAACAAGGCAGTCTGGGACGTCCTGCGTGAGGTCAAGGGTGACGGTGAGGCCGTGCTGTTCGCGCGCTCGGCGACCGCGGGCGGGCAGCAGTTCCCGGTGCACTGGGGCGGGGACAACACCTCGACCTTCGAGTCGATGGCAGAGACGCTGCGTGGCGGGCTGTCGCTCGCGGCCTCGGGCTTCGGCTACTGGAGCCACGACATCGGCGGCTTCGAGGGCACCCCTGACCCGGCGGTGTTCAAGCGCTGGCTGCAGTTCGGTCTGCTGTCGAGCCACTCACGCCTGCACGGCTCGCAGAGCTATCGCGTGCCGTGGGCCTTCGACGAGGAGGCCGTCGAGGTGACGCGTCGCTTCGCGCGGCTGAAGAACTCGCTCATGCCGTACCTGTTCACGGTCGGGGCGGACGCTGCGGCGACGGGCGTCTCGGTCGCGCGGCCGATGCTGTTCGACTTCCCCGAGGACCCGGCGGTGACCTATCTCGACCGGCAGTACATGCTCGGCCCGGACATCCTGGTTGCGCCCGTGCTGAGCGCCGACGGGACCGTCGAGCTGTACCTGCCTGCGGGCACATGGACGCACCTGCTCACGGGCGAGAAGGTCACCGGTGGGCGCTGGGTGCGCGAGCAGCACGGCTTCGACTCGCTGCCGATCTACGTGCGCGAGGGTGCCGTCCTGCCCCGCGGGACACGCGAGGACCGGCCTGACTACGACTACCTCGACGGTCTCGTGCTCGAGGTGTTCTCGGACGGCGGTGAGGTCGACACGAGCGTCGACGTCGTCACCGTCGAGGGCCGGCGCGTGACGTTCACCGTGACCGGTGCGGGCGAGGACGTGCGCGCGGTCGGTCCGGACGGCGTGACCGCCCAGGTCCGCGTGCGCTGAGCCGGGAGGAGGGGCTCGTGGCCGAGACCACGCCGCGAGCCCTCCATCCCCTCCCCGCCCCACCCACTCCCACGGCCCGCCCGCCGCCCCTCCCCCTCACGCGGCAACCCCCACCCCCACGGCCCTGCCCCCACCCGCGCCCCACCCTCGCCCCCACCCGCGGCGCTTGAGTGAGGATTGTCCGGGCAAGTGACTGAGCAGTCACTTGCTCGCGCATTCCTCACTAGACCGGCGGAGGGTCGGCCAGGGGAGGGCGGCGGGACGTGGCGCCGGGGACCAGGCGTGCGAGCGGGCCGGTCGGCACGTGGATCCACCCTTCGCGCCGCGCCTGCACCCGGTCGACCGGCCGGGCGCTCGCACCCTGCGCGACCGCGCGAGCAACAAGCGCGCACACGAGGGCGTCGAGGGCGTCGTCGGACCGCACGCACAGCTCACGCGCCCCTCCGAGCTCGAGCCACGGGGCATGCTCGGCGAGCCGGGCGACCATCACCTCCCGCACCCCTTGACCCGCGGGACCCTTGTAGCCGCGAAACGGCAGCCCCCACGACTTCAACGCGGCCGCGGGGTAGACCTCCGCGACCCGGCCCGAGCCGTCGCGCGCACAGTTGATACCGCGGCCGGTCAGCCGCGCGAGCACCGCGGTGAGGCGTAGCGCCGCGTGGGCGATCCGGTCGGCCGCGACGCTCAGCGGCACGAGGCCCGTGTGCTCGTGCACCCACAGATCCGTCGCCCGCATCGTGAGTGGCCGCCGCCAGGCACGGTCCGACGACGACGGCGCCGCGAGCCGCCCCGCGTGGTGCGCCTCGACCAGTGCGACGAAGCCGTCCGGCCAGCCGAACGGGCAGTCGATCCCCGCGAGGTGAGCGTCTTCGACCGCGGCGCACACGGCGTCGTCGTCGGCCCCGAGTCGGAGGTTCCGCACGACGGCGCCCCCGGGGCGCCAGTCGACGATGGCGACCGCGGTGCGCACCGCCTCGGCGGCGAGGTCCACACCGATGGTGCGCAACCGCTCAGATCCGCGCGAGCGGCTGGACGGCGATACGGCCCGCGGCGGCCGAGACGCCGAACATCGGGGCCATCGTCATCCCGAGCGCCGGCCCGCCGAGCGCGAGCCCGAGGCCGAACCCCACGAGCAGACCCGCTCCGCCGAAGGCGATGAGGTGCCGCGAGAGCTGCTGCTGCGGGCCGAGCAGCCAGCTGAGCCCGAAGGCGAGCGTCGGGCCCACGACGAGCACGACCACAAGCGCGATGCCCCCGGTCGAGAGCGCGACCCGGCCGGCGCTCTCCTCGCTGCCGAGCAGGTCGAGCCCCGCGTTCGGGTCGGTCCCGAGCAGCAGGAACACCAGGAGCGTGAACACGAACGCCGTCGCGACGCAGCCGAGCAGGATCGCTGCGGCGCTGAACGTCCAGGCGTGGCGGCGGGGCTTGTTCGTCTCGCTCGGGGCCATGGTGGAACTCTAGGGCGCTGACCTGGCCGACAATGGCCTCATGGACCGCAAGCTGAGAGTCATGACCGTGTGCACCGGGAACATCTGCCGCTCCCCGATGGCCGAGGTGGTGCTGCGCGAACGGCTCGTCGAGGCGGGGCTCGACGGACAGGTCGAGGTCGACTCGACCGGCACGACCGGGTACGAGGTCGGCTCCCCGATGGACCCGCGCGCCCGCAAGGTCATGCGCGAGGCCGGGTACACCGACCCGGGGATCGGCGGGCACCGCGCGCGTCAGGTGCGGGCGGCCGACCTCGGCGAGCGGGACCTCGTGCTCGCCGCGACGAGCGAGCACGTGCACGCGCTGCACCGGCTGCTCGGTGTGCGCCCGGGCGACGTCGACGCCGCCCCGCACGTGCGGCTCATCCGCTCGTTCGACCCGGCCGCGGGCGCGATCGACCTCGCCGACCCGTGGTACGGCGACGAGACGGACTTCGTGCAGTGCCTCGCGGAGATCGAGGCGACGGTCGACGGGATCATTGCCGAGATCGAGTCGCTCCGCGCGGCGGCCCCGACCCGCTGACCTGCCGGCGGCCCCGACCCGCTGACCTGCCGGCGGCCTCTCGGCCACTCTTCACCCGCCCCGCCGACTCCCTGGCTGCCTTCCACCCGGACCCGCCCCGCCCACTCCCGCCAGCTCGGCACTTTGCCGCGTACTCGGCAGTGGGAGCTGCCGATTCCACGGCGAACTGCCGAACTGGCGGGGCGGGTCTGAGCCCCGGGCGTGGCGAGCCCGCGCCACCCGGGTGGGCCTGGGGCGCCGTCGTCGGCGGGAAGGGATGACCGACTCTCTGTGAGCTCGGCACTTTGCCGCGAGATCGGCAGTGGGAAGTGCCGATTCCACGGCGAACTGCCGAACGGGCGCGAGGGGTCCACGCTCCCGTGCGCAGCGGCCGGGCCGGCCGCACGCACGAGCCGCCCCGCGGCGCCGTCGTCTGGGGGAGGATGACCTCATGAGTGAGCGTCGGGTCAAGGTCGCGCGGCGGGCCGAGGTGCCGCCCTTCGCGGTCATGGACATCATCGCCGAGGCGAACCGGCGCCGGGCCGCGGGTCGCCCCGTGCTCAACATGTGTGCGGGCGAGCCCGCGACGGGCGCCTCGGACGTCGTGCGCGAGCGCGCGTCGGCGATCCTCGCCTCTGGCCAGCTCGGGTACACCGAGGCGCTCGGCGCCCCCGCCCTGCGCGCCGAGATCGCCGCGCACTACCTGCGCTGGTACGACGTCGAGCTCGACCCCGCGCGCGTCGCCGTCACGACTGGCTCGAGCGGTGGGTTCATGCTCGCGTTCCTCGCCGCGTTCGACGTCGGCGACCGCGTGGTCCTCGCTCGGCCCGGCTACCCGGCCTACCGCAACGTGCTTGCGGCGCTCGGC
The DNA here is from genome assembly GCA_029267995.1 of Micrococcales bacterium. Lineage (GTDB taxonomy): Bacteria > Actinomycetota > Actinomycetes > Actinomycetales > Cellulomonadaceae > JAAYZM01. Next base: position 4,524 of record JAJUHG010000022.1, on the reverse strand, counting down.
TGCGAGGTGGTCGAGATCGACTGCGGCCCCGAGGTGCGTTACCAGCCCACGGTCGCGCTGCTCGAGGCGCTCGAGGAACCGGTCGACGGGCTCGTGGTCGCGAGCCCCGCGAACCCGACCGGCACGATGATCGAGGCGGCCGAGCTCGCCGCGCTCGCCGAGTGGTGCGCTGCGCACGGTGTGCGCCTCGTGAGCGACGAGATCTACCACGGCATCACCTACGGCCCGCCGACGACGGCGCCTCGCGGGGTCTGGGGGTCCGGCTCGCCGACGCCGGCGCCCGCCGCGGGTGGCGAGTCAGCCTCGCCGGACGGAACAGGCTCGGGCTGGCGCGAGAGTGCCCCGACGGCGGCGCGCTTCCTCGACCAGGGCGCGATCGTCGTGAACTCCTTCTCGAAGTTCTGGGCGATGACGGGTTGGCGGCTCGGCTGGCTCGTGCTCCCCGACGACCTGCTCGCCCCGGTCGACGCTCTCGCGGGCAACGTCGCGCTGTGCCCGCCCGCGCTTGCCCAGGATGCTGCGATCGCCGCATTCTCCGAGGAGGGTTACGCCGCGGCGCACGCGAACGTGGCCAGGTACGCGGTTGCGCGTGAGCTTGTCCTCTCCCGGCTCGACGAGCTCGGCTGGCACCAGGTCGCCCCGGCCGACGGTGCGTTCTACGTCTACGCCGACATCTCCTCGAGCGGCCTCGACTCGCGCGAGTGGTGCGCGCGCCTGCTCGCCGAGGCGGACGTCGCGCTCACCCCGGGTACTGACTTCGACCCCGCGCACGGCCACGACTGGGTGCGTCTGAGCTTCGCCTCGGATGCCGCGGTCGTCGGCGAGGCGCTCGACCGGATCGTCGCGTGGCAGGAGCGGCTCGCGTAGCCGTCTTGCTCCTCCTCGTGCTCCGGCGCGCATGCGTCAGTCCCGGCGTGGTGAGGTGTCCTCGCCCGTTGACGCACCGGGTAGGACATGGCCCTGAGCCAAAATCGCTACCGCGCTGGCGCACGGAGGCGTACGGTCGGGGCATCGCTGAAAGGAGGTGGTCCGACGGTGAATTCCTATAGGACGCGAGAGGTGACTGTCCGCTAGTCGCCCCAGCAGCATCGGGACGGACTGTCCCCGCCACCGCTGGAGATCGGCGGCGCGCGAGAACCAGGCAGTCACCGCAGCCCGTGGGGCCACGCATCGTCCAGCGTGGCGGCCGGCACGCCCGGCAACCCACGGGCTGTCCCGTGCCCGCCGACGACGGCGCGTGGGACGGCGTCGGCGTGCGCCGTCACGCGATCGAGAACGTGACGCTCGGCCGCCCCGGCGGGAAGTACGTCGCGTGGGGCCGCCCGGCGATCTCGTGCACCTCGACGGGCAGGCCGTACACCGAGGACAGCACCTCGGGGCGGATGACCTCGCGCGGCGATCCCTCGACCATGACGGCTCCGTCGCACATCGCGACGATGTGGTCGGAGTAGTGGGCCGCGACGTTGATGTCGTGCACCACGAGGACGACGGTCTTGCCGAGCTCGTCGACGGCGGCCCGCAGCCGCTCCATCATGGCGACGGCGTGCCGCGGGTCGAGGTTGTTGAGGGGCTCGTCGAGCAGCACGACGTCGGTGTCCTGGCACAGCACCATTGCGACGAACGCCCGCTGACGCTGCCCGCCGGACATCTCGTCGAGGAACCTGTCGGCGAGCGGCTCGAGGTCGAGGAACTCCAGGGCCCGTGCGACGTGCTCGAGGTCCTCGGGCGTCGTGCGGCCCTTCGAGTGCGGGTAGCGCCCGAAGGTCACGAGGTCGCGCACCGTGAGGCGCGAGGTGAGGTGGTTCTCCTGGCGCAGCGCGGCGATGCGGGTTGCGAGCACGTCTGAGCGGGTGGAGGTGACGTCGAGCCCGTCGACGAGCACCTGCCCCCCGTCCATCTCGAGCAGGCGCGCGATGAGCGAGAGCAGCGTCGACTTGCCCGCGCCGTTCGGCCCGACGATCGACGTGAGTCCGCCCGCGGGCAGCGTGAGCCGCACGCCGTCGACGACCCGGACCGAGCCGTAGGTCTTCACCGCGTCCAGGACGTCGATCATCGCTTCTCTCCGCGCACGAGCAGGGCCAGGAACACGATGCCTCCGAGGAACTCGATGATGACGGCGAGCGCGGTGTCGAACGCGAACACTCGCTCGAGGACGGTCTGGCCCGCGACGAGCGCGAGCACGCCGAGCAGGGCGGCGGCGGGCATGACGACGGCGTGCCGGTGGGAGCCCGCGATGCGGTACGCGAGGTTCGCGACGAGCAGGCCGAAGAACATGATCGGTCCCACGAGGGCCGTGGACACCGAGACCAGCACGGCGACGACGACGAGCACGAGCCCCACGGTGCGCCGATAGTCCACCCCGAGGCTCGTGGCCCGCTCGCGGCCCAGCAGGAGCACGTCGAGGCGTCGGCGCAGCCCCCATGCGACGCTCACCGCGACGGCGAGCAACCCCGCGGCGGGCCACACGAGCGAGCGGTCGAAGGAGTTGAAGCTCGCGAACATCGCGTCCTGGAGCACCTGGAACTCGTTGGGGTCGATGAGCCGCTGCATGAAGCTCGACAACGAGCGGAACAGCACCCCGAGCACGATCCCGGCGAGGACGAGCACGTGGACCGAGCGCCGCGCCCCGATGAGCAACCAGCGGTAGAGCATCACCCCGAAGGTCACCATGACGGCGACCTCGCCGCCGAACCTCACTCCGCCGTCGACCGCGGCGAGCCGCGCGGAGCCGATCGTGAACACGAGGAAGGTCTGCAGCAGCAGGTACAGGGCGTCGAAGCCCATGATCGACGGCGTCAGTATGCGGTTGTCCGTGACGGTCTGGAACATCACGGTCGACACGGCCACCGCCACCCCGACGAGCGTCATCGCGAGGAGCTTGGTGCCGCGGAACGGCAGCACGAAGTCCCACGAACCCTTCGCCCCGACGGTCATGAACGCGATGGCGGCGAGCAGCAGGCCCACGCCGAGCCCGATCATGACCCAGCGCGAGCGGCGGTCCACGGGGGCGGGGGCAAGTCCCGCCGACGACGGCGCCCGGTCACGGGGGCGTGGCGACCTCACCTCAAGCGACACGGGCACCTCGCCGCAGCAGGAGGAACAGGAACGCGGCCGAGCCGACCACGCCGACGACGACGCCGATCGGCACCTCGTACGGGTAACGGACCGTGCGCCCGAGGAGGTCGCACACGAGCACGAAGCCGGCCCCGCCGAGTGCGACCCAGGGTGCGGTGCGTCGCAGGTTGTCCCCGAACATCAGGGCCACGACGTTGGGCACCACGAGCCCCAGGAACGGGATCGCGCCGACGGTCACGACGACGACGGCGGTCACCATCGAGACGATCGACAGGCCGAGCGCGAGCACGGCGCGGTAGTTCATGCCGAGGTTCGTGACGAAGTCCTGCCCCATGCCCGCGACGGTGAATCGGTCAGCGACGAGGTAGGCCACCACGACGAGCGCGAACGTGAGCCACAGCAGCTCGTAGCGGCCACGCAGCACGCCGGAGAAGTCGCCCGTCATCCACGTGTTGAGCGACTGCACGAGGTCGAGGCGGTAGGCGAAGAACGTCGAGACGGCGTTGATGATGCCGCCGAGCATGAGGCCGACGAGCGGGACGACGAGCACGCTGCGCAGGGGCACGTGGCGCAGGATGCGCAGGAACAGCGCGGTCCCGGCGAGCGCGGTGACGGTCGCGACGAGCATCTTGACCATGACGGGCGCGCCGGGGGCGAGGACCGTGACGGCGAGGATGCCGATCGCCGCGGACTCGACGGTTCCCGCCGTCGAGGGTTCGACGAAGCGGTTGCGCGAGAGCAGCTGCATGATCTGCCCGGCGATCGCCATGCCCGCCCCGGCGAGAAGGATCGCGATCGTGCGGGGCACCCGGGAGGCGAGCACGAGGAGCACGTCGTGGCGGGAGCCGTCGTCGGCCCCGAAGACGGCGTTCGCGAGGCTTGCGGGCGTGACGTCGCCGACGCCGACGAACAGGCTCACGATCGTGAGCAGTCCGACGACGCCGGCGACGGCACCGAGTCGAGGCATGGTCAGCCGAGCGCTCCGGCGACCTCGTCGAAGATCGTGTCGAGCGCGACCACACCACCGTTGAGGATGTACCAGGCGACGGAGTCGACGTAGACGATCTGGCCTTCCTTGGCCGCCGTCGTCTGCGCGACGAGCTCGTTGTCGAGCACCTGGGCCGCGGCTGCGCCGCCCTCGCCGGTCGCTGCGTCGCGATCGACCACGAAGAGCCAGTCGGGGTTGGTCTCGAGGATGAACTCAAAGCTGACCGCCTCGCCGTGGGTCGCGGCCTCGACGTCCTCGACGGCGGGCGTGACCCCGAGCGTGTCGTGCAGGATCCCGAAGCGCGAGCCGGGGCCGTACGCCGTGACCTCGCCGCCGCTCGTCAGGACGATGAGGGCGTTGCCCGCGTCGGCCGCCTTCGCCTTGATCGCCTCGACCCGAGCGTCGAGGTCCGCGATGAGCGCCTCGGCCTCGTCGGCCTTGTCGAAGATCTGCGCAAGGGT
>JAJUHG010000021.1 GCA_029267995.1 Micrococcales bacterium | reverse complement strand
TCAGCGCCACCGCATCGATCATGACGGTGAAGTACGCGGTCCAATGAGAAAACGCGTAGGCGGGCAAAGACACATATCCGGAGACCGGCGGCACGACCAAGATCAACAGCGCAGTGACGACCATCTGCGGGCGGCGTACAGAGACTCGAATATCGTCGATGATGAGTCGGCGCACGCTTCCCCTAGAACTTTCACGGATCTCCGATTCCTACAACCGCTGCAACCACACTACGTCGTCGCATAACGCCCCCAAAACGTTGTGAAGGTGCCCCTGGCGGGAACACTCGCTAAACTGCTTAGCGCGCCCCGTTGCGCGCTAGTCGGACGCTAGCAGATCGGTCACGGACCCGCTATCCCTCTAGGTTGAATCTACTTAGGATGCGCCGCAACGAGCTTCAGGGCAGGTCTGCCCGACGCCCCAGACGGCGCAACTCACCTGCGTCTCGCCCCACCGGCTGTCGGATGTGGTTCGCGAACCACCGCGCCCCGGCGGCGCTAGACGAGAGTCGTCGTTCGTCCCGTGGATCTCCGTCTGCGCGAGCGGCCGCACAGTGAGACGCTGGATCTCCGGAGCTGGCCGGTGGTCACTATCAGAACCAGCCGGACCACTTCTCGCAATCTGCCGACTGCGCGGCGTGTCGAGGCTCCGCGCACGGGCCGGCTCGGCAGGACACCTGTGCGCCTCAGGTCCAGAGCTTGGCGAAGGTGAGGAGGGAGTCGGTGGCGTCGGGCTCGCCTACCGAGATGCGAACGCCGTCGCCAGCGAAGGGGCGGACGACGACGCCGGCTGCGGCTGCGTCGGCCGCGAAGCGCGACGTCGCCTCGCCGAGCGGGAGCCACACGAAGTTCGCCTCGGAGTCCAGGACGGGTAGACCAGCGGCACGCAGGCCGTGCAACATCTGGGCTCGCTCGGCGACGATCGTGTCGACGCGCGCGATCAGCTCGTCCTTCGCGCGCAGCGACGCGAGGCCGGCGAGCTGGGCGACGTGCGAGACGGCGAACGGCGTGGTCGCCTTGCGGATCGCCTCGGCGATGCGCGGGCGCGCCACCGCGTAACCGAGCCGCAGTCCCGCGAGCCCGTACGCCTTCGAGAACGTGCGCAGCAGCACGACGTTCGGGTGGGCTCGCAGGGTCGCGAGCCCGTCGACCGCCTCCGGGTCGCGCACGAACTCCACGTAGGCCTCGTCGACCAGCACGAGCACCTCGCGGGGGACTGCGGCGAGGAAGGTGTCGAGCTCGGCCTGGCGCACCGCAGGCCCGGTCGGGTTGTTGGGCGTACACACGAGCACGGCTCGCGTGCGCTCGGTCACGGCCGCGGCCATCGCCTCGAGGTCGAGCCGACCGTCCTCACCGACAGGCACGCGCACCTGCTCAGCACCGGTGAGCGTGACGGCGATCGGGTAGGCCTCGAAGGAGCGCCACGGGAACACGACCTCCGTGCCCGGCTCGGCGACGATCTCAAGGATGTGCGCGAGCACCGCGACCGAGCCCGCGCCCGCGACCACCTGCTCGGCCTCGACACCGAGCGAGTCGGCGATCGCGGCGGTCAGCTCGGTCGCGAACATGTCGGGGTAGCGGTTGACGTCCGCCGCGGCGTCGTGGATCGCCGCGAGCACCGAGGGCAGCGGTGGGTAGGGGTTCTCGTTCGAGGAGAGCTTGAAGGCCGCCGCGCCCACGGGAGCGCTCGCTCCGGGGACGTAGGCGGGCAGGTCGTCGACGACGGCGCGCAGCCGGGGGCGGTCACTCACGGCCGACATCCTCCCACTCGGGCGGCGCCGGGAGGGTGTGCTCGGGGGCAAGGGATGGAACGATGGCGGGATGAAGACCCTGATCCGCATCATCATCACCGGTGCTGCCATCTGGCTCGCGACGTGGCTGCTGCCGGGCATGGAGCTCGTCGGGGCCGACGGGTTCTGGCCCACGGTCGGTGTGCTCGCCGTGACCGCGATCGTGTTCGGGCTCGTGAACGTCTTCGTCAAGTCGATCATCAAGGTGCTCGCGTTCCCGCTCTACATCCTCACGCTCGGCCTGCTCGCGCTCGTGGTCAACGCACTCATGCTCATGCTCGCCTCGTGGCTCACGGGTTTCCTGCCGTGGGGCTTCACGATCGACAACTTCGGGACCGCGGTGCTCGGCGCGCTCGTCATCGGGATCGCGACGTTCCTGCTCAACATCTTCTTCGGGGTGCCCGCCCGCACCGCGTCGAAGGCCGTCTCACGCCGGTAGACGTCAGGACGGGTCGCGCAGCGACACGTCGAACAGGCGCGTCCTTGCGACGGCGTCGTCGTCGAAGGTCTCGCTGACGATCTCGCGCCACTCGACGAGCGAGTCCGCGTCGTGCTGGTCCGCGAGCTCGGCGAGCCTCGCGTACTCGGCGGACTCGTGCGCCGGGCCCGGGAACTGCCGGGCGCGACCGTCCGGGTCGACCGAGACCGTCGTCGTGAGCGGGTCGTCGGGGTTCGGCTTCCCGTCGAACGCGGTGATCAGGTCGCTCTCGTGCTCGAGCGCGAGCGTCGGCACGACCGACCTCTGGTGCCGGGCGCCGAGCGGGCTGCCGACGGTCAAGGTGCCCACGACGTTGAAGCCGCCGTCCTTCGCGATCTGCTGGGCGATCATCCCGCCCTGGGAGTGCCCGACCAGGACGACGGGATCGTCCTTGCCGACCCCGGCCTGCCGCATCGCCTCGAGCACCGCTGCGGTCGCGTACGAGGGCAGGCCCCCGATCAGCTCGAGGTTCGCCTTCATGGTGTTGGGGTGGTCGCGGTCCACGAGGCCCAGGTCCTGCGTGCCCGGGATCGTGACCTCCCACGCAGTGCTGCCGTCCCGGTTCGTCACCTCAGTGACCTGGACCTGCTCCGGACCGCCCAGCGCTCGCCCGTGGGCGAACTTGTCGACCATGTCCTTCGCACCGCGGGAGGCCTTGCCCGTGCGAACGCCCCCGATCACGGGCTGGACCACGACCTCCTTGGGCGGGGAGAGGGCCCCCGCCCCGCGCGCGAGCCAGCCCGCGAGGATCGGCACGGGGTCGTCGGTGCCGAAGTAGTGCTCCGGCGAGATGCGGACGATCTGACCCGCCGCGAAGTGGACGTAGCGCTGGACGTGGTCGGCCGAGATCCCCTGGCCCGCACGCCACTTCGCGTGCTCGGCGAGCACCACCGGGAACGTCGGCAGCTCGCCGAACGGTTCGGGGTACCGCACCACGCCGTAGAACGGGAACACCGTGTCGACGACGAACCTGAACGCCGAGGACGCAAAGCTCTCGGACTGCCCGTACCTCGCGCGCGCCCGGTCGAGGTCACGCGCGTCGGCGCGCAGGTCGGACGCGAAGAGGAGCACGGGGGAGCGCGTCGCGGCAACCTCGTAGCGCGCATGTCGTGCGACGCTCGCCGCGTGCACCTGCTCCGGGGTCGCGCCGATAGTCGCAAGACCCCACCCGTCGAGCTCCTTCTCGAGCCTCACGAGGGTCGAGGCCGCGTCGTCGACCGCCTGTGCGGCACTGCGCAGCGCCGCGCTGCACCGCCCGATGTCCTCGAGGTTCGCCGTCGTCCCGCCCGGACCTCCCCGGACGACCAGGTCGCTGACGTCGACCACCGTCACGCTCCCGCCGAGTTCACGCGGGCGTTCGACGCCCCCCGAAGGAGGGCCTCGAGCGCGTCGAGGCGGTCCACGTGCCTGCGCAGATCGCGCAAGCGATCCTCGATGCGCGCGCGGTACGCGTCGGCGGCGACCGAGACCCAGTCGGCCTCGGTCCCGAGCGCGACGCGCAGGGCGACGTTCGCATCGGCGAGGCGGGCCCGGGCGGCGTCGAGCGTGCCATGGACGCCGGCACGCGTCGAGGGCGGGGTGCAGGTGTCGAACCATTCCATGCGCCGGAACACTAGGCACGCGCCGTCGTCGGCCGGCCCGGCTCGTCGCCCGGGTGTGGACGGTGGGGTGCCGCCCCCGTGCGCGCCGACCGGGCGCTAACCTCGCCCGATGACGCGCACCCCGTTCGCCGCCCGGCCGTGGACCGGTGCGGCGCTCGTCGTCGGCTCGACGATCTTCTTCGGCATCAACGGCGTCGTGTCCAAGGTCGCGCTCCAGGCGGGCCTCGCAACGACCCAGCTCGTCCAGCTGCGCACGCTCGGCGCCGCCCTCACGGTGCTCGCCGTGGCCGCGCTCGTGAGCCCGCGCGGCCTGCGCATCACCCTCGTGCAGGCACGCAACCTCGCGATCCTCGGCGTCGTCGGTGTCGCGCTCGTCATGTGGCTCTACCTCGTGGCGATCGAGCGCCTGCACGTCGGCATCGCGCTCCTGCTCGAGTACACCGCGCCGCTGCTCGTCGCGCTGTTCGCGCGGTTCGTGCTCAAGGAGCGCGTGCGCTCGCGCGTGTGGCTCGCGCTCGCGCTGAGCCTCACGGGGCTCACGATGGTCGCGCAGGTCGGTCGCGGCGTGAGCCTCGACGCCGTCGGTGTCGCCGCGGCCCTCGGAGCCGCCCTCGCGCTCGCGACGTACTTCCTGCTCGGTGAGCGCCTCCTGCGCGGGATCGACCCGTGGGCCACGAGTGCGTGGTCGATGAGCTTCGCTGCGCTGTTCTGGACGATCCTCGCCCCGCCGTGGCGCCTCGACCCCACGCTGCTCGGCACGGCCGTGACGGTCCCGCAGACGACGACGGCGCTCCCGCTGTGGGTCTTCGTCATGTGGGTCGCGGTGCTCGGCACGGCCGTGCCGTTCACGCTCGTGATTCTCGGGCTGCGCATGCTCGGGGCGGCGCGCACGGGCCTCGTCGGGACGCTCGAACCCGTCCTCGCGGGCGCGTTCGCGTGGGCCCTGCTCGCCGAGGCGATGACCCCGCTCCAGGTGCTCGGGGGCGCCGTCGTCGTCGTGGGGGTCATGCTCGCCGAGACCGCGCGGACCCGCCGCGCGACCGCGCCCGCGGGCCCCGTCCCCGCGCTGCCCGAGCGGTAGCACAGCCGGGCGGGGCCGTCCGGTCGCTCGTGTCGGCCCTCGGGTCTAGCGTCGGAACCGGGCCGGCGAGCGCCGGTCCGGCATGCAGGGAGGCGACATGGCACACGGCGACATCACCCACATCGACATCCCCGTCTCCGACCAGGCCCGGGCGAGCGAGTTCTACTCGGCCCTGTTCGGCTGGCAGATCGCGGAGATCCCCGGCTTCGAGGGGTACCCGATGTGGCAGGCGCCCAACAAGATCAGCGGGGGCGGGCTCGCCCCGCGCAGCGCCGACTTCACCCAGCCGCGGTCGTACGTCGAGGTCGACTCGATCGACGAGACGCTCGCGAAGGCCACGGCGCACGGCGCGACGGTCGTGATGGCCAAGTCCCCGATCGACGACAAGTCCTGGTGGGCGATCTTCCGCGACCCGGACGGCAACCACATCGGGCTCTACGAGGGGCCCGACGAGTAGTCAGCGCGGCGGGCGCGGCCGCGAGCGCATCCACTCGCGCGGCAAGAGCCACACCGCGACGACGACGACGGCGACGGCCCCGAGCACCTTCATCCCGGGGTCGGGGTCGCTCGCCCCGTCGAGGAAGCCGACGACGGCGCCCACGGCCACGACCGCGAGCAGCACCGCCCCCGTCGAGCGCAGCACGGGGCGCAGCACGTCGAGCTCGATGCGCGCGTCCCACGCGAGCCCGCCCACGAGCGCGACGGATCGCAGCATCACGAGCACGAGGCCCGCGAGCACGAAGGTCCGCCACGACACCCCGCCGTCGTTCGCGAGCGCCCCGAGACCGATCCCGACCGCGAGCACGGGAGCCACGTGGTCCTGCGTGCGCCACACGAGCCACGCCGCGGCCGCAAGGCCCGCCGCGATCGACCACCCCGCGAGCTGAGGGCTGCCCACCCCGTCCCACAGCCCGCCCGGCGAGCGCGCCGAGCGCCACCCGTCGAAACCGACGAGCACGACGGCAAGACCCGCCGCGAGACCCGCCACGACGCGCAACGACGCGGCCGGGACGCTCGGGCGCAGGTCGAGCTCGAGAGACGTGTGCCTGCTCATCGCCGCCCCACCCGCCCGGGCTGGCCGTGGCTGCGGTACCCGAGGCGCAACAGCTCGACCTCCGGCGCGCTGTTGCCCACCCCCGGCCCGACGACGGCGCCCGAGGGCACCCACGCAAAGGTCTCGACCCCGAGCGCGGCGAGCCCCACGAGCCGGTCGGTGCGCTCGATCGCGACGAGTCGCGACGCGATCCGCTCCCGCACCGTCAGACCGCCCGCACGCAACGGGGGAAGCGTGTCGATCGCGACCACCCGGTGCCCGAGCGCGCGCCACTGGCCCGCAACCGTCGCAGCATGCGGGTCGAGGAAGGTCGACAGGACGATCACGAGCGCCCCCGAGGGCAGCTGAGGGGCGCGCACCGCGTCAGGGGCGGCGCCGCGCGGTGCCGTCGTCGCGAGCTGCCACAACAACCGGTCGAGGTGCCGGCGCCCCGTCCCGGGCTCGACGGGCCGGCGCGCGTCCGCGAGGTCGCGCAGACCCACCCGGTCGCCCGCGTCGATCACGGCGCTCGCGAGCGAGGCGGCCGCCTCACGGGCGATGTCGAGCGAGGTCTGCTCGTCCGGGCGCGGCGGGACAGCGCCCGACCACGTCGCGGCGTCGGGCCCGACGTCGTCGCGGGAGTCCAGGACGATCACGACGACGGCGTCCGCGAGCGCGAGGTCGCGGCGCACGTACAGCTCGCTCAGGTCGGGTGCGCGCTTCGCGGTGACCCGCCAGTCGATGCGGCGCAACCGGTCCCCGGGCAGGAACTGGTGCACGTCACGCAGCTCGCCGCCGTCGCCCGCGCGGCGCGAGGCGTGCGCCCCCGTGAGCCCGCGCAGCCGGAACGGCAGCGGGAGCGGCGGCAGGCGACGCGGGCGCGGCAGGGCCACGACCTCGGTCGCCTCGCGGCGGCCCGCGGGCGCCGTCGTCGCCGCCGCGGGCCCCACCGCGACGTAGTCGACCTCGTAGAGCGGTTGGCGCCCGTTGCGCACGGAAGGGGTGCGCGCGGTGAGGGTGCGGGCGCCGTCGTCGTCGAGCGTCACGAGGGCCTCGACGGGGTCCGAGCCGGACCGCGACACGCGCACCCGCACGTGGTCCGCGCCCGGCGCGCAGATCCGATAGCTCGCGGTGAGCTTCTCACCCGTCATCGCACCGTTCTTCGCGAGCTCGAGCTCCTCGCTCACGTGCACGGGGCCCGAACCGCGCCGGGCCGACCACGCCGCGGCGAGCACGGGGCCCGCGCCGAGCAGCGCGACGTCGACGCGCCCCGCGAGCACCCCGAGGGCGAGCAGCCCGACACCCGCGGCCGTCGCGGCGACGAAGGCCGTCGTCGGCCGCCAGCGCACCTGCGGGACTGGCTCGGTCACGTCGGTCAGCGCCCCCGGGCCGTCGCGGGGGTCGGGACCGCGTCGAGCAGGCCCACGACGACGTCCTGCGCGGACAGCCCCGAGGCCCACGACTGCGCCGTGAGGGTCATGCGGTGGGCGAGCACGGGCACCGCGACAGCCTTGACGTCCTCGGGGGTCACGAAGTCCCGCCCACCCAGGACGGCCCGGGCCCGCGCGACGAGCACGAGCGAGATCGCCCCGCGCGGGGAGGCCCCGATCTCGACCGCGGCGTGCGCGCGCGAGGCCGCGACGAGGTCGACGCAGTAGCCGACGATGTCCGGGTCGACCGGGAGCTCCTCGACCCCCGCCTGCATCGCGGTGAGCGCCCCGCGCTCGACCACCTGGCGCACCGAGGTCTCCTCACGCTTGCGCTCGAGACGCCGGGTCACGACGTCGACCTCCTGCGCGCGGCTCGGGTAGCCCGCCGCGATGCGCACCATGAACCGGTCGAGCTGCGCCTCGGGCAGCGGGTAGGTGCCCTCGTACTCGACGGGGTTCGAGGTCGCGATCACGTGGAACGGCGGCTCGAGGCGGCGCGTCTGGCCGTCCACGGTGACCTGCCGCTCGGCCATCGCCTCGAGCAGCGCGGACTGCGTCTTGGGGGCCGTGCGGTTGATCTCGTCGGCGAGCAGCAGGTCGGTGAACACCGGGCCGGGCCGGAACTCGAACTGCGCGCTCGCGGGGTCGAACACCGAGGAGCCCGTGATGTCGCTCGGCAGCAGGTCGGGCGTGCACTGCAGGCGCCGGAAGTCCAGACCGAGCGCGGTTGCGAGCGTGCGCGCGGTGAGGGTCTTGCCGAGGCCAGGGACGTCCTCGAACAGCACGTGACCGCCCGCGAGGATCGCCGCAAGCGCGGTGCGCACCGCCTCCTGCATGCCGACGACGACGGTCGACACCTCGGCAAGGATGTCCTCGCCGTAGGCGGCGACCCGGGCGAAGGGCATCGGTGTCACGGTCATGGGTGGGTCCCTCTCATCGGCGGGTGGGGTCGAGCGGCTGGGGGTCGGCCTTCTCGAGCGCGCGCACGCACTGCTCGTACTCGCGCCGGCCGGGCATGTGGGCGCGCGTGGTCAGCACCGCCCACGGGGTCGGCCCGAGCAGCGCGGCGATCGCGTCGTGGTCCTCGACGCGGTGCAGGCTCAGGCCGTGCCGGTTGAGCCGGCCCTCGGCGACGGTACGCAAGCGACGCAGGGCGCCCTCGGTGACGCGGCCGTTGCGCCCGAGCAGCGCCCAGCTGAGCGCCGCGACCTCGAGCCGAGAGCCGTCCCGCTCGCGGCGGTCGTCGGGCAGCCACGCGGTCGAGGCGCCCGTCCCGCGCACCGCAAGCACCACGATGCACCCGACGACGACGCCGACCCCGAGGAACACCGCATGCTCGAGGTCGAGGCCGAGCACCTTGACGAACGCCGCGACCGCGGACCCCGCGAGGATCACGCGTGCGGGCACCTGGACGCGCTGGTACCACGTGTGCAGCACCTCGCCCGTGTGCCCGGGCAGCAGCGGGGAGCTCATGGGACGAGCCCCTCGTCGAGGCGCGTGAGGCACTCGCGGGCGAGGGCGACGTCGTCGTCGGTCGCGGGGTGCGTCGAGAAGCGGGCGCGGTGGTAGAGGCCGAGCAGCGTGCGGATCGCGCTCGGGTCGACCTTCGTGCGGTCGAGCACCGCGACCGTGAACTCGGTCGGGGTCGCCGACGGCGCGCGCTCGACGCCCGAGCGTCCCGCGGCCTGCTCGACCGCGACCCAGGCGGCCTGGATCGCGTCGCTCGGCTCGCGGTGCTCGACGAGCCGCGACCACGCCTCGGCGATCCCCTCGCGCAGCTCGATGATGTCGGGCATGACGTCAGCCGCGGGTGCCACGAGGTCGCCGTCGGCCCCGGGGTCGGGGTCCTGGTCCCTGTCGCGGCGCTGCCACGGCGTGCGGATCGCCTTGAGGCCCGCGCCGAGGCCGACCACGAGCACGACGATCAGGATCGCGACGAGCGTGCCGAGCACGACGCCGCGCAGATCCGTCCCGAAGTCCTCGGGGAGCGCGGGCGCAGGCTCGGTGGGCGGCGGTGCGGGGGACGGGTCGACGTCGTCCTCGGGCACGGTGCGCCGGTAGACGGGTGCCCAGCGGCCCCCCGCCGCGGCCGTCCACACCGCGAGCAGCACGAGCAGCGTCACGACGAGCAGCCCCGCGGGACCGAGCACGCCGTTGCGCTGACGCGTCGTCGTCACCGCCGTCCCCTTCCCGTCGAGCCTGTGTGCTCGCGCGAGCCCACCCTAGGACAGCCACGGACGCCCCGGCAGCGACTGGGCGGCGCGTGGAAAGATGCAGCCATGGCCTCCCGTGACCGCGTCCGGCTCGCCGACGCGACCCCAGCGATCGCCCTCGGTCCGCTCGACGGCCGCTACCGCTTCGCCGTCGCCCCGCTCGTCGACTTCCTGTCCGAGCCCGCGCTCAACCGCGAGCGCCTGCACGTCGAGGTCGAGTGGCTCATCCACCTCGCGGCGCACCGCGTGATCCCCGGCGCTCCCGTGCTGTCGAGCGAGGAGGAGGCGTACCTGCGCGACGTCGTCGTCGGCTTCGGCCCTGAGGAGGTCGCCGAGCTCGCCGAGATCGAGCGGCGCACGGTGCACGACGTCAAGGCCGTCGAGTACTTCTTGAAGTCCCGGCTCGAGGCGGCCCCCTCGGTGCTCGGGGCGGACACCGTGCTGGGGCGCATCGGCGAGCTCGTCCACTTTGCGTGCACGAGCGAGGACGTCAACAACCTGTCCTACGCGCTCATGGTGCGCGGGGCCGTGCGCGAGGTGTGGCTCCCGGCCGCGCGGGCGCTCGTCGAGCAGGTCGCAGCCATGGCGCGCGAGCACGCGACCCAGCCGATGCTCGCCCTCACGCACGGTCAGCCCGCGACGCCCACGACGCTCGGCAAGGAGCTCGCGGTGCTCGCCCACCGGCTAGGGCGCCAGGTGCGCCGCGTCGAGGCAGCGGAGTACCTCGGCAAGATCAACGGGGCCACGGGGACCTACGGGGCGCACGTCGTGGCCGTGCCCGGTGCGGACTGGCTCGAGGTCTCGCGGACCTTCGTCGAGCACCTGGGCCTGACGTGGAACCCGCTCACGACGCAGATCGAGTCGCACGACTGGCAGGCCGAGCTGTACGCGGACGTCGCGCGCTTCAACCGCATCCTGCACAACCTTGCGACCGACGTGTGGAGCTACATCTCGCGCGGGGTGTTCATCCAGATCCCCGTCGCGGGGGCCACGGGCTCCTCGACCATGCCGCACAAGGTCAACCCCATCCGCTTCGAGAACGCCGAGGCCAACCTCGAGATCTCCTGCGCGCTGCTCGACACGCTCTCCGCGACGCTCGTGACCTCGCGCCTGCAGCGCGACCTCACCGACTCGACCACGCAGCGCAACATCGGCACGGCCTTCGGCCACTCCCTGCTCGCGATCGACAACGTGCGCCGCGGGCTCGACGCGCTCGCGGTCGACGCCGATCTGCTCGCCGCCGAGCTCGACGCCAACTGGGAGGTGCTCGCCGAGCCCATCCAGTCGGTCATGCGCGCGGCGTCCGTGGCGGGCGTGCCGGGTATGGACAACCCCTACGAGCGGCTCAAGGACCTCACGCGCGGGCACCGCCTCACGGGCGAGGAGATGCGCGAGTTCGTCGCCGGCCTCGGGCTGCCCGAGGGCGAGGCCGCCCGCCTGGCCGCACTCACACCGGCGAGCTACACGGGCATCGCCGCGGAGCTCGTGCGGCTCCTCGACACCTGAGGACCACGGCGCCGCCGGCCCGCGGCAAGGGCTGAACGGCGCGCCGTCGGCTCACCCCTGCGCGCTCAGTGGCAGCGAGCGCACGCTCGAGAACTCCCGTCGCCGCCCGTCGACCGGGTCGTCAAAGGCGATGTGCGCGGCGAGCAGCTGGAGCGGGTCGCGGAACTCGTCGACCGGGACGTCGCGCACCTCGGGGTAGAGCTGGTCCCCGACGATCGGGATGCCCAGGCCCCACAGGTGCAGGCGCAGCTGGTGGGTGCGGCCCGTGCGCGGGGTCAGCCGGTAGACGCCCAGGCCGTCGACCTCACGCTCGAGCTCGACGAGGGTCTCGGCGTTGACCGGCGCCCCCGGCACCACCTCGGCCTGCAAGGTGCCCCGCTCCTTGCGGATGTGGTTGCGCACCACGACCGGCAGCTCGAGCTCGGGGCGCAGCGGGGCGAGGGCGCGATAGGTCTTGTCGACCTTCCTGCGTTCGAAAGCCGTCTGGTACGGGCCGCGCCACCGCTGCTCGGTCGCGAGCAGCAGCACGCCGGAGGTTCCCCGGTCGAGCCGGTGCAGCGGGGACAGCTCGGGCAGGCCCAGCTCGGCGCGCATCCGCACCACGACGCTCTGCATGATGTGCTTCCCGCGCGGGATCGTCGACAGGAACGGCGGCTTGTCGACCACGACGAGGCGCTCGTCCTGGTGCAGCACGAGCACCTTCCCGGGGACCACGGGCTCCTCGCGGAGCTCTCGGTGGAAGAAGATGTACCTGCCGTGCACGAAGGAGTCGTCGTCGCGCACCGGGCGCCCGTCCTCGTCGACGAACAGCCCTGCCTCGAGCATCGCGCTCACGTCGACCCGCTCGGTCAGTCGGTGCCGCAGCCAGGCGCCCATCGTCGGCCACGGGGCGGGGCGGCGGCGGTCCCGGTCCGGCGTCCGCAACCGAGCGGCGTCGAGGCCGTGGCGCGGTGGCAGCGGCGAACGGGGAGGCACCGAACGATCCTACGAACGCGACCCCCACCACCCAACCGACCCCCCCTCCTCCTCCTCACCCCCCGCTGAGTTCGGCAGCGGCAACCGAGTTCGGCACGTGCACATGCCGACCTGGGTGGTGGGTGCCGAACTCGGCGGGGGGTCGTCCACAGGGGAGGGGGTGGCGGTCATCGGAGATGTGCGGGACGGGGCACGGTTGCGGGATGCCACGACGCCCTGGTCCAGCCTCGCCCGCACAGCTGAGCGCGACACCGGTCCCTCCCGTCCTGCTCGCTCGCGAGCTCCCTTTCCCTGCAGTGCGAGCACTGCTCAGCGGCGGGACCCTGACGCGCGTCCGCACGGGCGCCTACCTCGCGACCGAGCTCCTCGCCGATCGCGACGCTCACGAGAGGTTGCGCGTCCTCACGCTCGCCCGAGTCCGCGCCGTGAGCTCGAGCCTCACGGCCGACGTCGTCGTGAGCCACCTCTCCGCCGCGGCCGTCTGGGGCCTCCCGATCGTGACGGCGTCGACCACGGTGCACGTCGTGAGCCCCTCTCGGGCGAGCGCGCGCTCGAGCAGTGACATCGACCGGCACTGGCAACGCCTCCCCGCGAACGACGTGACCGAGCACCGCGGCATCCCGGTCACGACCCTCGAACGCACTGTGGTCGACTGCGCGTGCGCGCTTCCGGTCCGCGAGGCGCTCATCCTTGCCGATGCGGCGCTTCACATCGGCGCGGACATCGACAGTTGCTGGCGCATCGTCGGCCGGATGAAAGGGCACCGCGGTATCCGAGCTGCACGGGCCGTCCTCGAGTACGCCGACGGCGGGTCGGAGTCGCCGGGAGAGACGACTGCCCGGCTGGCGTTCCTGCGAGCCGGGTTGCCGCGCCCCGTCACGCAGCTCGCGGTCGAGACCCGGCTCGGAACCTTCTGGGGCGACCTCGGTTGGCCCGAGCAGCGCGTCCTGGGCGAGTACGACGGCCGCTCGAAGTATGCAGACGCGGGTGCTCCGGCCGCCGTGGTCATCGAGGAGAAGCGCCGCGAGGACGCGCTCGTCGAGCAGGGGTTCCGGGTGATCCGCATCGACGCCGACGACGTCCGGCACCCGGAGACCCTCGCCGCCCGCCTCCGCCGACTCGGGAGCTTTCCCCCACCGATCCTCCGCCCCGAGCTCTCCCTCTACGGCCCCCCGCGGTCACCCCTCCGCTGAGGTCGGCAGCGGCAACCGAGTTCGGCAGGTGCGCATGCCGACCTGGGTGGCAGGTGCCGAACTCGGCGGGGGTTGTTCGCAAGCGCACCACGCGACCCCTGCCGGGATGGGCAGAGGGTTGCATTTTGCACGCTCCAGGGCGATAGTTTGTCCGATTCATCCGAATCGCTCGACGTCGAGGGCTGCGGGGTCAGGGTTCCATGGTCTTGATGCAGAAGGCGGTCACGCCCGGGTTGTCACATGCCTACCTCACGGTGGGGTACGACCGGGTGTCGGGCTTTGCGGTGCGCGCTGCGGACGTCGAGTTCGCGAGCACGCCCGCCCTGCTGTACGGGGCGCACGGGCTCGCCTTCGAAGGCACGCCGTTCGACCCAGACGCCGAGTGGGTCGACATCCTGCAGTTCGAGTCATCCCCGCGCCTGCAGTTCGAGCCCGTGCGCGAGCATCTGCTGCCCCTGTGGTGGCTGCGCCACACCCGACTCACCCCCGGTGCCGAGCTCATCCGCGTGTTCCGTGACCGCAGCCGCGTGACCCTCGCCCGCTACGGCGACGTCGCGACCGGCTGGATCCCCACGACCATGCCGACCAACCTGCACCGCCGCCTCCCGCTGTCACGCTGCGTGGGCCCGGTCGCGAAGTACCACGGCAGCTACGTCGAGGCCGACGTGATCTTCGGTGGGCAGTCGGTGATCCTCGCGCTCGCCAACCGCCCGCTCAACGACACGGGGTTCATGCCGACCCCGGGCGGGCGCTGGCGCAAGGTCGTCCCCCGGCACGAGGTCGAGGAGATCTTCGAGCTCGTCATCACGGCCCGCTGGGGCGGCCTCGCGGTGCGCGTGGTCGACCAGTGGGAGGACGCCGCAGGCGTGGTCGCGTTCAAGATCTCCTCGATCGGCCACGACGAGCAGCTCGCCCGCTCGCTCGGCATGGACCACATCGAGGCCGGCGTCTACGAGGCCACCGTCGCCGCCGCGGACCTCACCGACCTCACCACGACGCAGCTCGTCCCCGAGGAGTGGCGCCAGCAGGTCGCCGCACCCCAGCGCACCTCGTGGGCGGCCCGCACCGCCGAGATGGCCGGCTGAACCAGCCCGCCGCGACATCGCTTCGCGACCGCAACACCACCCCGACCGGGCGGCTGACTCCAACTTTCGGCCACCGTGCAGGTCGCGCGAATCCGACCCCGGGCGGATGCACGCCCCCGCGCGTGCGGCAAGGATGGGGGCGACCAGGGCGCCTCGCGCCCACGACCGACCGAGAGCAGGGGGTGCCGAGTGGGCCTCACGCGCGCGCACCGCACCGTGGCGCTCACGCTCGCCCTGACCCTGGTCGCGGTCGGTGGGGCGGTCGCGGCGCGCCAGCTGCTCGACCGCAGCCCTCGCTTCGCCGACCCCACGCTCACCGAGACCCAGGCGAGCCAGGTCGCGGCCGGCCTCGCGACGGCCCTCGACGACCTTGCCGCCCGCTTCCTCGTGGGCGACCCCGCGACCGAGCACCTGCAGGTGCTGCGCTGGGACGACGACGTCGCGACCGCGCCCGAGCGGTTCGCCGAGCACCTCGGCATGATCGGCGACGCGAGCGCGTTCGTGCACGCGAACGCGGTCGAGCTCGAGCGCCGGCGCGACCTCGGGGCCGTGACGGCGGTCGAGACGCGCGTCGTGGGGACCACACCGCTCGGGGTCGACGACGCCCACGCGGACTGGGTGCAGGTTGACGTCGTCCAGGACGAGACGCTCGATTCGGGGCAAACCTCGACCGCGGTGAGCTACGGCGTCGCGGTGCGTGCGGGGGCGATCGTCGACGTGCGCGACCTCGAGGGGCTGCTCACGGGGGCGTCGTCGTCGGCGGGTCCCGTCGCCGAGGGGTTCGTCGCGGCGGTGCTCGCGGGCGACGAGCGTGCGGTCGAGCGGCACACCGCACAGACGGGCGTGACCGACCGTGAGCTCGCGACGTTGCGTGCGTGGCTCGCGGCGGCCGGGGACATCGAGGTCGCCGAGCTGCCCGCCTCGCGGATGGGCTCTCTCCAGGTCGCCTACGCGGTGCCGCAGCGCGGGCCGCTCGTGCGCTTCGAGGTGACGCTCGGGGCGACGCCGCAGGTCACGTGGGAGACGATCGGCGCGCGCTGAGCCGCGACCTCCCCGGGGATGCCGGGAATACCCCACAGGGGTATGCTGTTGGGCGAGGTGCGGGCACCGGACCCGCACCGCCACCGGAGGAACCATGCACGGCTACGCGAGCGACAAGGACGCCTACCTCAAGCGGCTGCGCCGCATCGAGGGGCAGGTCCGCGGGATCGCGCGCATGGTCGACGAGGACACCTACTGCATCGACGTCCTCACCCAGATCGCCGCCGTGACCAAGGCCCTGCAGGCCGTGAGCATCGGCCTCGTCGAGGAGCACCTCGCGCACTGCGTCGTCGACGCCGCACGCACCTCGCCCGAGGAGGGTGCCGCGAAGGTCAAGGAAGCCTCCGACGCGATCGCCCGGCTCGTCCGCAGCTGACAAGGAGCACCCCATGAGCACCACCGCCACGTACCAGGTCGACGGCATGACGTGCGGCCACTGCGCGAAGTCCGTGACCGAGGAGATCACGGCCCTCGACGGCGTGCGCGACGTCCAGGTCGAGCTCGTCGCGGGCGGCACCTCGACCGTCACGGTCGTCTCGGACGCCCCGCTCGAGCGCGAGGACGTCGCGGCCGCCGTGACCGAGGCCGGCTACGCCCTGACCCCGCCGCGCTCGCTCCTGTGACCTCGCGGGCGTGACCCGCCCGCGACACCCCCTGGTCGACGACGGCGCCGCGCCCCGCGCCCGCCTGACGCGCCGAGCCACCTCCCACGATCGAGGTACCCATGAGCACCGAGCACCCCACCGACCGCACCGCCCCCGTCCTCGCGACGGTCGACCTCGAGGTCGAGGGCATGACGTGCGCCTCGTGCGTCGCGCGCGTCGAGCGCAGGCTCGGCAAGATCCCGGGCGTCACCGCGACCGTCAACCTCCCGCTCGAGTCCGCGCACGTCGAGCTCACCAGCGACGTGCCGACGTCCGAGCTGATCGAGGCCGTCGAGGCCGCGGGCTACTCCGCACGCGTCGTCGCACGCGAGTCACGGGCCGACGACGGCGCGTCGTCGGGCCACGCGGGGCACGGCACCTCGGGGGAGCACGCCCACCACGGCGCTGGGGACCACGCCCACCACGGCGCCGAGACGCACTCCGAACCCCCGAGCGACGACGCTCGAGGCGAGCACACCGGTGCGGGCGACCACGCCGGTGCCGGTGACCACGCCGCTGCGGGCGACCACGCCGGTGCCGGTCACGACCTCGAGCACGCCCTCGCGGGCCACTCGATGGAGGGCCACGGCGACGACCCCGACGCCGACACCTCCTCGCCTGCCGAGCGGCGCGGGCAGGACCTGCGCCGCAGGCTCGTGCTCGCCGCGTGGCTGACCCCCGTGACGCTGCTGTCGATGATCCCCGCGTGGCAGTTCCCCGGGTGGCAGTGGCTCGTCGCAGCCGCGACCCTGCCCGTCGTGACCTGGGCCGCGTGGCCCTTCCACCGCGCCGCCTTCAAGGCTGCCCGCCACGGCGCCTCGACGATGGACACGCTCGTCTCGCTCGGCGTGATCGCCGCGACCGTGTGGTCGCTGTGGGCGCTCCTGCTCGGCGGGGCGGGCGAGATCGGCATGCGCATGGAGCTCACGCTCTGGCCCGCCGCCGCGGCGCACGGCTCGACCGCCGCACCCGAGCTGTACTTCGAGGTTGCGGCCGTCGTGACGACGTTCCTGCTGCTCGGGCGCTTCCTCGAGCACCGCTCGCGCCGCTCGGCGGGCGACGCGCTGCGCACCCTGCTCGACCTCGGCGCGAAGGACGCGACACGCCTCGAGCCGGGCCCCGCCGGCGAGCGCGTCGAGACGCGCGTACCGGTGTCCGCGCTGCGCGTCGACGACCTGTTCACGGTGCGACCCGGCGAGAAGGTCGCCACGGACGGCGTCGTCGTCGAGGGCCGTTCCGCGGTGGACGCCTCGCTGCTCACGGGCGAGCCCGTGCCGGTCGAGGTGGGGCCCGGGGACGAGGTCACGGGGGCGACGATCAACACCTCGGGCCACCTCGTGGTGCGCGCGACGCGCGTGGGCTCGCAGACCGTGCTCGCGCAGATCGGCCGGCTCGTCACGGCGGCGCAGACCGGCAAGGCACCCGTCCAACGCCTCGCGGACCGCATCTCGGCGGTGTTCGTGCCGATCGTCATCGTGATCGCGCTCGGCACCTTCGCGGTGTGGACCGCGACCGGGTCGGGGCTCCAGCCCGCCTTCACCGCAGCCGTCGCGGTGCTCATCATCGCGTGCCCGTGCGCGCTCGGCCTCGCGACCCCGACCGCGCTGCTCGTCGGCACGGGCCGTGGCGCGCAGCTGGGCGTGCTCATCAAGGGCCCCGAGATCCTCGAGGAGACCCGCCGCGTCGACACGGTCGTGCTCGACAAGACCGGGACGCTCACGCAAGGGCGCATGCGCGTCGAGCGTGTCGTGCCCGCCGAGGGCGAGACCGCCGAGGAGGTGCTCGAGCTCGCGGCCGCGGTCGAGGCACGCTCCGAGCACC
>JAJUHG010000020.1 GCA_029267995.1 Micrococcales bacterium | reverse complement strand
ACGTAACGCTCGAGGATCGAGCTCTCCGCGAGGCGTGACAGGCCCTCGCGCACGGCGCGGGCACGCTGCTCGCCGACGCCCTCGACGGCCATGAGGTCGTCGATGCCCGCCGCGAGGAGCCGCTGGAGCCCTCCGAAGTGGGCCGCGAGCCGGTCGACGACGGTCCCCGGCAGGCGGGGGACGCGGCTCAGGAGCCGCAGGCCGCGCGGGCTCGCGGACGCGTCGAGCTCGCCCCCGCCCGGCAGGTTGAGGATCTGGGCGATGAGCGCGTGGTCGAGCAGCTCGGCCGAGCTGAGCGAGGCGAGCGCCTCCATGAGGGCCGCGGTCGAGTGCCCCTTGCGCGAGGTGTCGACGTAGTCGCGGATCACGAGCTCGGCCTCGGGCCCGAGCCCCCCCACGAGCTCGTCGAGCTGCAGGGCGAGCAGCCGTCCGTCGGTGCCGAGCTCGACGACGTAGTCCTCGATCTCCGAGGAGATGCGCCGCACCATCTCGAGGCGCTGCACGACGGCGCACACGTCGCGCACCGTGACGAGGTCCTCGATCTCGAGCGCGGACAGGGTCCCGGACACCTCGTCGAGGCGGGCCTTGTACCGCTCGAGGGTCTGCAGTGCCTGGTCGGCGCGGGACAGGATCGTCCCGGAGTCCTCGAGCACGTAGCGCAGCCCGCCGACGTAGAGCGCGACGATGCGCATCGACTGGCTCACCGAGATCACGGGGAAGCCGGTCTGCTTCGCGACGCGCTCGGCCGTGCGGTGCCGGGTGCCCGACTCGCTCGTCTCGATCGCGGCGTCTGGGAGCAGCTGGACCGCGGCACGCACGATCCGGTTGGTCTGGGCGTCGACGACGACGGCGCCGTCCATCTTCGCGAGCTCGCGCAGCCGCGTCGCGGAGAACTCGACGTCGAGCGGGAAACCCCCCGAGCTGATCGCCTCGACCGTCTTGTCGTGGCCGAGCACGATGAGCGCGCCCGTGCGGCCGCGCAGGATGCGCTCAAGGCCGTCGCGCAGCGCCGTCCCCGGGGCGACCGCGGCCAGCGTCGTCCGCAGGAGGTCCTGGGGTGTCTGGTGCGTGGCCACGCGCCGATCCTACGGTTCGCCGCAGGAGGTCCCCACGTGCCGCGCCGCGCTCATGCGCTCGCGGACACCTCGCGCGCGGCGGCGACCGCCGCGGCGAGGTGGGGGACCTCGACGAGGCTCATGCCTGCGGGGACCTGACCGGCGTCGACCGACATCGTCGGCACGACCGCACGCGTGAAACCGAGCCGCCCCGCCTCGGCGAGGCGCGGCCCGATGCCAGCGACCCGACGCAGCTCGCCCGAGAGCCCGACCTCGCCGATCGCGACCATGCCGCGGGCGAGCGCGACCCCTTCGAGGTCGGAGACCGCGGCGAGCGCGAGCGCGAGGTCGACCGCGGGCTCGTGGAGCCGTGCCCCACCCACGGTCGAGACGTAGACGTCGCGGTTGCCGAACGGCGCTCCCGCGCGTGAGGCGAGGACGGCGAGGACCATCGCGAGTCGGCTCGAGTCGACGCCGCTCGTCGTTCGGCGCGGGCTTTCGAGCGTAGAGGGCGTCACAAGCGCCAGGACCACGGTCGCGAGCGCGCGGCGCCCCTCGAGCGCGACCGTGACGCACGTGCCGGGAACGGACTGCGTCGCGTGGGACAGGAACAGTCCGCTCGGGTCGGAGAGTCCTTCGATCCCCGACTCGGTGAGGTCGAAGCAGCCGACCTCGTCCGTGGTCCCGAAGCGGTTCTTGACCGCGCGCAGCAGGCGCAGGCGCGAGTGCCGGTCGCCCTCGAACTGGCACACGACGTCGACGAGGTGCTCGAGCGTGCGAGGCCCTGCGACGTTGCCGTCCTTCGTGACGTGCCCGACGAGCACGATCGGCAGGTCGCGCGACTTCGCGACCGCGATGAGCGCCGCCGCGACCTCGCGTACCTGACCGACGCCGCCCGCGGCACCCTCGACCGCGGTCGAGGCGATCGTCTGGACCGAGTCGACGACGACGAGCTCGGGGGAGGACTGCTCGATGTGCCCGAGCACCGAGCCGAGGTCGGTCTCGGCCGCGAGGAGCAGCTCGTCCTCGAGCGCCCCGATGCGCTCGGCGCGCAGGCGCACCTGGCCCGCGGACTCCTCGCCCGTGACGTACAGGACCCGCCGCCCGCCCCGAGCGGCGCGCGCCGCGACGTCGAGCAGCAGGGTCGACTTGCCGACGCCGGGCTCGCCCGCCATGAGCACGACCGCTCCGGGGACGAACCCTCCGCCGAGCACCCGGTCGAGCTCGCCCACCCCGGTGGGCCTGGCCCGCGCGGCCTCGACGTCGACCTGCGCGATCGGGACTGCGGGGGAGCCGAGCGGGGCGCGCGCCGCGGTGCGCGGGCCCGCGGTCGGCGCATTCTCGGCGACCGTGCCCCACGCCTGGCACTCCCCGCACCGCCCGACCCACTTCGCGGACGTCCACCCGCACTCGGTGCACGCGAACGAAGGACGGGCGTTCTTGCTGCTCGACATGCCCCGGACGCTAGCCACGCCCACCGACAACCCCGCGCGAGGCGGGGTGCACCGTGAGCGGGAGCAGCTTGCGCGCCCCGAACAGCTCGGTGCAGCGCGCCGCGATCGCCTCGTAGACCGCCTCGCCCACGAGCTCGACGAGCTCGGCCCGCGCCGAGACGAACACCGGCTGGGCGCCCGTGTGCGCCTCGGGCGCGCCCGTGCAGTACCAGTCGAGGTCATGCCCGCCCGGCCCCCACCCGCGGCGGTCGAACTCGGCGATCGTGACCTCCTGGTAGCTCGTCCCGTCGGGTCGCTCGACGTCGCGGTAGGAGCGCCGGATCGGCAGCTGCCAGCACACGTCGGGCTTCGTCTCGAGCGGCTCGCGGCCGAGGCGTCCCGCAAGGTGGTGCAGCGCGCACCCGCTCCCGCCGGCAAAGCCTGGGTCGTTGAGCAGGACGCACGCGCCGCCCGGTGCGCGACGGGTCTTGCGGGCGCCGTCGTCGTCGATCTCGACCCAGGCCTCGCGCGCGACCGTCGCGCCGTCGGGGCGGCGCTGCCAGTCCTCGGGGCCGAGCAGGTCGACGAAGCCCGCGACGCGCTCCTCGTCGTCCTCGTCGGTGAAGTGGGCGCCCATCGTGCAGCAGCCGTCGTCGGGGTGGTCGCGGTAGATCCCGGGGCAGCCGCGACCGAAGATGCACGTCCAGAAGCTCGTGAGCCACGTGAGGTCGACGCGGAACACCCGGTCGGGCCCCTCGGGCGAGGTCTCGGGGTCCCACTCGGGGTCGGGCAGCTCGACCCACGTGCGGGACGTGTCGAGCGGGGTCTCGGTCGGTGCAGGCACGGCCCCACCCTACGAGCGAGATCCCCCTCGACGCGTACCCTGGTTCAGGCAGTCCACCCGTGAGGAGAGGCATGAGCGAGCACACGACGCCCGAGGGGCCCGAGCCCGCGACCGAGGGGCCCGCGACCGCCGGTCCCTCGCACGCCGACGACGCGTCACGCGCCCCGTGGTGGCGCCGGGTCCCGGTGTGGGCATGGGTCGCCGGCGCGGCCGTCGTGCTCGGCGGAGGGGCTCTCGGGGTGCTCGCCGCGAGCGGGACCTTCGACCCCGAGCCGCTCCCGACGCCACCCGCCGAGACGATCACGCTCGCCCCGCCCAGCCCGACGGTCGAGCCCGTCGAGCGAGGCATCGAGCCGACGGCGTTCTCGGCAGCGCTCCCGGACACCGTGCTCGACCTCGCGCTCGCGGAGATGACCGAGGGTGGGATCTTCGACGATGCCGACCCCCTCGAGTCCTACACGCTCGTCCTCTCCGACGGCGGCTCGCGCTCGGTGACCGTCTACGCGGCGCAGTTCCAGGACGTCGAGGCGACCGCCGCAGGGTGGCCCGAGCTCGTCGCGGACGAGGTCGAGCAGGGCGAGGTCACGGCGGACGGGACCGTCGTGGGCGAGTGGGTCTTCGCGGAGGTGCACAGCGAGACCGGCGAGCCCGCGATCCTGTGGCGCAACTCGACCGCCCTCCTGCTCGTCACGGGCGAGGAGCAGCTCGTGCGCGACGTCTTCCGCGCGTTCCCGCTCTGACTTTCGCCGAGTTTCGCCGCGTGCTGCCCGGGCGGCCCTGCGGCGCGTCGGTAGGCTCGGCCCGGAGGTCCGCGTCGGACCTGGTCGGGAGCAGGAGATGAGCACGCCGAAGGTCGCCGTCCTGGGCGGCGGTGTCATGGGCGCCACGGTCGCCGCGGCGGTCGTCGCAGCGGGCTGGCAGGCCAGCGAGGTCACGGTCGCCGAGCCGCGCCCGGAGCGCCGCGCCGAGCTCGCCGAGCGGCACGGTCTCGCGACGGTCGCGAGCGCGGCCGAGGCGGTCCGCGGCGCGGGTGTCGTGGTCGTCGCGGTCAAGCCGAACCAGGTCGCGACCGTCCTCGAGGAGGTCTCGCGCGAGCTTGCCGACGACGTCGTCGTCGTGACGGTCGCGGCGGGGCTCCCCGCGGCGTTCTACGAGCAGCGCCTGCCGAGCGGGACGCCGCTCGTGCGAGTCATGCCCAACACCCCGGCCGTGATCGGCAAGGGGGCGAGCGCGATCGCCCCAGGGACGCACGCGAGCGCCGAGCACCTCGACCTTGCCGAGCGGCTGCTCGGCGCGACGGGCCTCGTCGTGCGGGTCGCCGAGAAGGACCTCGACGCCGTCACGGCGGTCTCGGGCTCGGGTCCGGCGTACGTCTTCTATGTGATCGACGCGATGGCCGAGGCGGGTGTGCTGCTCGGCCTCACGCGAGAGCTCGCGACACAGCTCGCGGTCGCGACGGTCGAGGGTGCCGCGGCGCTCGTCGCGGAGACGGGCGAGCACCCCGTCGTGCTGCGGGAGCGGGTGTCCTCCCCGGGCGGCACGACGGTCGCGGCGCTTGCCGAGCTCGACTCCCGCGGGGTGCGCGCGGGCATCCTCGCGGCGGCCGAGCGCTGCCGGGACCGCTCGGTCGAGCTCGGTTCCGAGGCGACCGGCGGGGCGTGAGGTGCCCGACGACGCGCCCGTGACGCGGGGCAGGAAGCGCCCCCGCCCGCCCGCGATGCACGACGTGGCACGGCTCGCGGGGGTCTCGCACCAGACGGTCTCGCGCGTGCTCAACGACCATCCCAACGTGCGTGCCGAGACGCGCGAGAAGGTGCTCGCGGCGATCGCCGAGCTCGGCTACCGGCGCAACTCGGCGGCCCGTGCGCTCGTGACGCGCCGCTCGGGGGTGCTCGGCGTCGTCATGATCTCGGCGCCCGAGTTCGGCCCGACCTCGACGATCATCGCGCTCGAGTCCGCGGCCCATGCGGCGGGATACTCGGTGAGCCTGACGACGCTGCCGAACTTCTCGGTCGAGCAGGTCGCTCGTGTGTTCGAGCACTTCCTCGCGCTCGGCGCGGAGGGCGTCGTCGTCGTCGCGCCGCTGTCCTCGGTCGCCGAGACGATCCGGCCCTTTGCGCTCCAGCTGCCGGTCGTGACGATCGCGGCGGGCCAGCCTGCGGGGCAGGAGTTCCACCCGATCTCGGTCGACCAGCAGCTCGGCGCGCGGCTTGCGACGCGTTACCTGATCGAGCTCGGGCACCGCGAGATCGTGCACGTGCGCGGCCCGCAGGACTGGTTCGACGCGCAGCAGCGCTACGTCGGCTGGCGCGCGGAGCTCGAGGACGCCGGGGTCGCCGTGCCTGAGCCGATCGACGCGGACTGGTCGGCTGCGCGGGGCTTCGAGATCGGGCGCGAGCTCGCGCGTGAAGGCCTGCCGAGCGCGGTGTTCGCCGCGAACGACCAGCTCGCCCTCGGGCTCCTGCGCGCGTTCTTCGAGGCGGGCGTGTCGGTCCCGGGGGACGTGTCGGTCGTGGGCTTCGACGACATCCCCGGCTCGGCGTACTTCTCGCCCCCGCTCACGACCGTGCGTCAGGAGTTCGACCGGCTCGGGCGCAAGGCGATCGGCATGCTCCTCGCGGCGATCGACGGCGAGCCGCTCGACCACACGCCGATCCCACCACGCCTCGTCGTGCGAGGCTCGACCGGAGCTGCCCGGTAGGTCACGGTTCGATCACGAGGGTGTCTCGTTCGTCAGATCCCCTTGACGATATGGTTGTGAGCGATAACACTCGCATGCACCGAGGCGTGTGAACGATAACAACGGACGTACCGGGCTCGGTGCCGGACTCGCAAGGAAGCAGAGCTGATGGGCAACGATGCTGTGAACGGCCGCGCACGGCCGGACGACCTCGTGGTCGGGATCGACTACGGAACCCTCTCGGGGCGCGCCGTCGTCGTCCGCGTGCGCGACGGCAAGGAGCTCGGCTCGGCAGTCTTCGAGTACCCGCACGGGGTCATGGACACCGAGCTCACCGCAGGCCCTGCGGCCGCGGCGGGGGCGCCCCAGCAGCTGCCGCCCGACTGGGCGCTCCAGGCTCCCGCGGACTACGTCGACGTGCTCAAGAACGCCGTCCCCGCCGCGCTCACCGCCGCGAACGAGGCGTACGGCGTGCACGCGGGCGACGTGATCGGGATCGGCACCGACTTCACCGCGTGCACGATGGTCCCCACGCTCGCCGACGGCACCCCGCTGTGCGAGACCGAGCGATTCGCCGACCGCCCGCACGCGTACGTCAAGCTGTGGAAGCACCACGCCGCCCAGCCGCACGCCGACCGCATCAACGCGCTCGCGCACGAGCGCGGCGAGCCGTGGATCACGCGTTACGGCGGGCTCATCTCGAGCGAGTGGGAGTTCGCCAAGGGACTGCAGCTGCTCGAGGAGGACCCCGAGGTCTACGCCGCGACCGTGCACTGGGTCGAGGCTGCGGACTGGATCGTCTGGCAGCTCACGGGTCGCTACACGCGCAACGCGTGCACCGCGGGCTACAAGGGCATCTTCCAGGACGGGAAGTACCCGTCGATGGAGTTCCTCGCGGCGCTCAACCCCGACTTCGCGGGCTTCGCGAAGGGCAAGCTCTCGGCCGACGTCGTCCCGCTCGGCTCGCTCGCGGGCCGCCTCACCGCCGAGGCCGCCGCGTGGACGGGCCTGCCTGAGGGCATCGCGGTCGCGGTCGGCAACGTCGACGCGCACGTCACCGCGCCCGCCGCGAACGCGGTCGAGCCCGGGCAGATGGTCGCGATCATGGGGACCTCGACATGTCACGTCATGAACGGCACCGAGCTGCACGAGGTGCCGGGGATGTGCGGCGTGGTCGACGGCGGGATCGTCGACGGGCTGTGGGGCTACGAGGCCGGGCAGAGCGGCGTCGGCGACATCTTCGCGTGGTTCGTCGAGAACCAGGTCCCGGCCGAGTACTCGCACGCCGCAGCGGAGCAGGGCGTCTCGGTCCACGAGTACCTGACCCAGCTCGCGGCGCAGCAGGCGCCGGGCGCGCACGGCCTCGTCGCGCTCGACTGGCACTCGGGCAACCGCTCGGTGCTCGTCGACCACGAGCTCTCGGGCCTCGTGCTCGGCACGACGCTCACGACGCGGCCCGAGGAGATCTACCGCGCACTGCTCGAGGCGACGGCCTTCGGGACCCGCAAGATCGTCGAGACCTTCGTCGAGGCGGGCGTGCCCGTCACGGAGTTCGTCGTCGCGGGCGGGCTGCTCAAGAACCGCTTCCTCATGCAGATGTACTCCGACGTCACGCGCCTGCCGCTCTCGACGATCGTGTCCGAGCAGGGCCCCGCGCTCGGCTCGGCGATCCACGCGGCCGTCGCCGCGGGCGCCTACCCCGACGTGCGCACCGCTGCCGCCGCGATGGGCGACCGCGTCGAGAACGCCTACACCCCCGACGAGGAGGCCGCGCGCGTCTACGACGAGCTCTACGCGGAGTACTCGACCCTGCACGACTACTTCGGGCGGGGCGCCAACGAGGTCATGAGCCGGCTCAAGGCCCTGCGCCGCCGTCAGTCGGCCACGGTCGAGGTGGACGCATGAGCGCGATCCCTGCCGCCGTGCGCGCCGACGTCGACCGCCTCAAGGCCGAGGTCGCGGCCCTGCACTCCGAGCTGACCCGGTGGGGCCTGGTCGTGTGGACCGCGGGCAACATCTCGGCCCGCGTCCCGGGCGCGGACCTCATGGTCATCAAGCCCTCGGGCGTGTCCTACGACGAGCTCGACGCGCAGAAGATGGTCGTGACCGACCTGCACGGCAAGCTTGTCGAGGGCGAGCTCAGCCCCTCCTCGGACACCGCGGCGCACGCCTACGTGTACCGGCACATGCCCGAGGTGGGCGGCGTCGTGCACACCCACTCCGCGTACGCGACCGCGTGGGCCGCGCGCGGGGAGGAGATCCCGTGCGTCCTGACGATGATGGGCGACGAGTTCGGCGGGCCCATCCCCGTCGGGCCGTTCGCGATCATCGGGGACGACTCGATCGGACGGGGGATCGTCGAGACGCTGCGCGGCTCACGGTCCACCGCGGTGCTCATGCGCAACCACGGCCCCTTCACGATCGGCAAGGACGCGCGTGCCGCGGTCAAGTCCGCGGTCCTGCTCGAGGAGGTCGCGCGGACCGTCCACCTCGCCCGGGAGCTGGGCGAGCCGCTGCCGATCGAGCAGCACCACGTCGATGCGCTCTACGAGCGCTACCAGAACGTCTACGGACAGCACGACAGCCAGGAGGGCGAGCGATGAGCAAGGCATACCCCGAGCACGAGATCTGGTTCCTCACCGGGAGCCAGGACCTCTACGGGGAGGAGACGCTCGCCCAGGTCGCGGCGCAGTCCCAGGAGATCGCGCGCGCCCTCGACGCCTCGGCGGACGTGCCCGCCAAGGTCGTGTGGAAGCCCGTCCTGAAGGACTCCGAGTCGATCCGCAGGGCAGCGCTCGAGGCGAACGCCGACGATGCGTGCCTCGGCGTGATCGTGTGGATGCACACCTTCTCGCCCGCGAAGATGTGGATCGCGGGGCTGGACGCGCTGCGCACCCCGATGCTCCACCTGCACACCCAGGCGAACGTCGAGCTGCCGTGGTCGACGATCGACATGGACTTCATGAACCTCAACCAGGCGGCGCACGGGGATCGCGAGTTTGCGTACATCGCGACGCGGCTCGCCTCGCCCCGCAAGACCGTCGTCGGGCACGTGTCCAACCCCGCGGTCACCGCGCGGGTCGGGGCCTGGGCGCGGGCGTGCGCGGGCTGGTCCGCGACGCATGAGCTGCGCCTGGCACGCTTCGGGGACAACATGCGCAACGTCGCGGTCACCGAGGGCGACAAGACCGAGGCCGAGCTGCGCTTCGGCGTGAGCGTCAACACGTGGGGCGTGAACGACCTCGTCGCGGCCGTCGAGGACGTCGCCGACGACGACGTCACGGCTCTCGTCGCGCAGTACGAGGAGCTCTACGACGTCGCCCCCGAGCTGCGCCGCGGCGGGGACCGCCACGAGTCGCTGCGCTACGGCGCGCGCCAGGAGATCGCCCTCGAGACGCTCCTGACCTCGCTCGGTGCGAAGGCGTTCACGACGAACTTCGAGGACCTCGGCGCGCTGCGCCAGCTCCCGGGGCTCGCGGTCCAGCGCCTCATGGCCAAGGGCTACGGCTTCGGGGCGGAGGGCGACTGGAAGACGGCGATCCTCGTGCGCGCCGCGAAGGTCATGGGGCAGGGGCTGCCCGGTGGTGCCTCCCTCATGGAGGACTACACCTATGACCTCACGCCCGGTGCCGAGCTCATCCTCGGCGCCCACATGCTCGAGATCTGCCCGACGCTCACGACGTCACGGCCGAGGCTCGAGATCCACCCCCTCGGGATCGGGGGCAAGGAGGACCCGGTCCGTCTCGTGTTCGACACGGACCCCGGGGAGGCAGTCGTGGTCGCGATGTCCGACATGCGCGACCGGTTCCGCCTCACCGTCAACGCGGTCGACGTCGTCGCCCCGCCCCAGCCGCTCCCGAAGCTGCCGGTCGCGCGGGCGGTATGGCGGCCACGTCCCGACTTCGCCACGTCGGCGGAGGCATGGCTCACCGCGGGTGCTGCGCACCACACGGTGATGAGCACGGCGCTCGACGTCGAGGTCTTCGCAGACTTCGCGCAGATCGCCCGCACGGAGCTCCTCGTCATCGACGAGAGCACCACCACCAGGGACTTCGCTCGCGAGGTCCGCTGGAACCAGGCGTTCTACCGGCTCGCACAGGGCCTGTGACGCCTCGAAGGGGGAGTTGTTAACGCTCACTGGAGAGCGAACCGAAAATGGAGGGGAACATGATTCGCAGGAAGTTCGCAAAGGTCGGGCTCGCCGCCGTCGCGGCGGTCTCGGCCCTGACCCTCGCCGCGTGCAGCAGCAACGGCGGGGGCTCGAGCACGGAGACGACCGCGGGGGGCAACGGCGGGGACGGCGACCTCATCAAGGTCGGCTTCTCGCAGCTCGGCGCCGAGTCGGGCTGGCGCACCGCCAACACCGAGTCGGTCAAGGCGAGCCTGACGAAGGAGAACGGGATCGACCTGATCTTCGTCGACGCCCAGCAGAAGCAGGAGAACCAGATCAAGGCCCTGCGCGACTTCATCGCGCAGGACGTCGACATCATCGCGTTCTCGCCCGTCATCGAGACCGGCTGGGACGAGGTCCTCCAGGAGATCAAGGACGCGGAGATCCCCGTCGTGCTCGTCGACCGCACGGTCGACACCACGGTCGAGGACCCCTACGTCACCTGGATCGGGGCGGACTTCCGCCTCGAGGGCGAGATGGCCGGCGAGTGGGTCAAGGAGAACTACCCCGACGCCAAGATCTTCGAGCTCCAGGGCACGCTCGGCTCGGGTGCCCAGGTCGACCGCGAGGAGGGCTTCGACGCCGTCGTCGGCGCGGACAAGATCATCGGCAAGGCGACGGGCAACTTCACCCGCGCCGAGGGCAAGACGGCGGTCGAGGCGGCCCTTCAGGCCTACCCCGACATGGACCTGATCTTCGCCCACAACGACGACATGGGTCTCGGCGCGATCGAGGCGATCGAGGCTGCGGGCAAGAAGCCGGGCGAGGACATCATCATCGTCACGGTCGACGCGGTCCGCGACGGCCTGCAGGCCCTGCACGACGGCAAGTTCAACTTCGTCGTCGAGTGCAACCCGGTGTTCGGCGACCAGATCGTCGACCTCGTCAAGAAGGTGTACGCGGGCGAGGAGGTCCCCAAGGAGACCATCGTCGTCGACGCGACCTTCGACCAGTCGATCACGCAGGAAGAGATCGACGCACGGCTCTACTGAGCCGCTGAGCGCGGGTGGGCCGGGCACGACGCCTCGGCCCGGCCCCCCCGCTCCCACGACGAGGAAGGACGAGGATGTCCCAGGCAACGAGCCCTGTCGTCGAGATGACCGGGATCACGATCGAGTTCCCCGGGGTCAAGGCCCTCGACGGCGTTGACTTCCGGCTGTTCCCCGGTGAGGTGCACGCCCTCATGGGCGAGAACGGCGCGGGGAAGTCGACGCTCATCAAGGTCCTCACGGGCGTGTACCAGGCGGGCGCCGGACGGATCGTGGTCGACGGCGTCGAGCGCACCTTCTCGGGGACCGACGAGGCCCAGGAGGCCGGCATCTCGACCGTGTATCAGGAGGTCAACCTCGTCGGGAACCTCTCGGTCGCGGAGAACGTCATGCTCGGTCACGAGCCGCGCACCGGGCCCTTCATCAGCTGGCGTGCGATGCGCCGCGCGGCTCGCGAGTACCTCGCGCGCCTGCACGTCGACGTCGACCCGGGGGCCGAGCTGTCGAGCCTGTCGGTCGCGGTCCAGCAGCTGTGCGCGATCGCGCGCGCGACCGTCGTCGACGCGAAGGTCCTCATCCTCGACGAACCGACGTCATCGCTGCAGAAGAACGAGGTCGACGAGCTCTTCGCCGTCGTGCGCGAGCTCAAGGAGCGCGGCGTCGCGATCCTCTTCGTCTCGCACTTCCTCGACCAGGTCTACGAGATCTCCGACCGCATGACGGTGCTGCGCAACGGGCGTCTCGTCGGGGAGTACCTCACCCCCGAGCTGCCTCGTCTCGAGCTCGTCTCGAAGATGATCGGCCGCGCGGAGGGCGAGCTCGGGTCGATCGAGGCGCGGGCGCACCGGGTCGCCGAGTCTGCGCACGACGGCACGCCGCGCGTGCGTGCGGTCGGGCTTGGCAAGCATGGCCGTGTCGAGCCTTTCGACCTCGAGCTCTTCCCGGGCCAGATCGTCGGCCTCGTGGGTCTGCTCGGCTCGGGGCGCACCGAGGCCGCGCGGCTGATCTACGGCGCCGACCGGCCAGACTCCGGCGAGCTCGAGCTCGACGGCAAGCGCGTGCGACTGCCCCACCCCAACGCCGCGCTGCGGCACGACGTCGCGTTCTCCTCCGAGGACCGCAAGCGCGAGGGCATCATCGGCGACCTCACGGTGCGCGAGAACATCGCGCTCGCGGTGCAGACCGTGCGGGGCGTGTGGCGCCGGGTGCCCAAGAAGGAGATCGACGAGATCGTCGACCGTTTCATGGAGGCGCTCAACATCCATCCCCGCAACCCAGCCATGCTGCTCAAGAACCTCTCGGGCGGGAACCAGCAGAAGGTCCTGCTCGCCCGGTGGCTCGCGACCTCGCCCAAGGTGCTCGTGCTCGACGAGCCGACCCGCGGGATCGACGTCGGGGCGAAGGCCGAGGTCCAGCGGCTCGTGATCGAGCTTGCCGACCGTGGGATGTCCGTGCTGTTCATCTCCTCGGAGTTCGAGGAGGTGCTGCGCGTGAGCGAGCGCGTGCGCATCGTGCGCGACCGCGTCGTCGCCGACGAGCTCGTCAACGGGCCAGAGCTCACCTCCCAGGTACTCGTCGAACGGATCGCCCAGACGCCCGAGAAGGGAGCCGTCGCATGACCGCCCCCACCGAGCTCGCACGCCGCGTCGTGCACCACAAGCTGTTCTGGCCCGTCGTGGCCCTCCTCGTGCTGCTGCTCGCCGCAGGTGTGCGCAGCCCCGGCTTCCTGAGCGTGACCGTCCAGGACGGGCACCTCTTCGGCCAGGTCATCGACATCATGCGCGGCGCCGCGACACCCTTGCTGCTCGCGCTCGGCATGGCGCTCGTGATCGCGACGGGCGGGATCGACCTGTCGGTCGGGGCTGTCATGGCGATCTCGCTCGCGGTGTCCTTGCAGTTCCTCGACAACAGTGCGACCGCCGACCAGCCCTCGACCGCGGTCGTCGCGGTCCTGCTCGGCGTCGCGGTCGCGCTCGTGCTCGGTGCGTTCAACGGGTTCATGGTCACCGTGCTGGGCATCCAGCCCTTCATCGCGACGATGATCCTCATGGTCGCGGGCCGGGGCATCGCGATGCTCATCACGAAGGGCCAGATCACGACGACGACGAGCCCGCCGTTCAAGACGATCGGCTCGGGCTTCTTCCTCGGCCTGCCGATGCCCGTGATCATCGCGGCGGTCGCGTTCGTCGTGGTCGTGATCGTCGTGCGGCGCACCGCGCTCGGGATGCTGCTCGAGAGCATCGGTATCAACCGCGAGGCCGCGCGCCTCGCGGGGGTGCGCTCGCGCAACGTCACGTGGTTCGCCTACGCGGCCTCGGGCCTCCTCGCGGGGCTTGCGGGCATCGTCTACGGCGCCCCGACGATGGCCGCGGACGCGAACAACATCGGCCTGATGAAGGAGATGGACGCGATCCTGTGCGTCGTCCTGGGCGGGACGAGCCTCATGGGGGGCAAGTTCTACCTCGGCGGGACGGTCGTGGGCGCGCTCATCCTCACGACGATCGAACGCGTCGTGATCATCTTCCACATCCCGTCCCAGACGACGCCGCTGTTCAAGGCGATCGTCATCATCGCGGTGTGCATCGCGCAGTCGCCCGTCCTGCTGCGCAGGCTCGACCTGCGCCGCCTGCGACGAGCGAGCAGACGACGAGCCGAGCTCGCGAGCCAGGAGGTGCCGGCATGACGACGCTCACGAGCCCGACGTCGACCACGCCGCGCTGGCGCACTGCGCTGCGCCGCGCGACCGACCGGCGCTACATGCCCGTCGCGGGATCGGTCCTGACCCTCGTGCTCATGCTCGTGGTCGGCGAGATGCGCTACGGCGGCAGCTCGGGCTTCCTGACCCCGCGCCTCGTGTCGAACCTCCTGGTCGACAACTCCTACCTGCTCGTGCTCGCGATCGGGATGACCTTCGTGATCATCACGGGCGGGATCGACCTGTCGGTCGGCGCCGTGGTCGCGCTCACGGGCCTCGTGATCGCGACGCTCCTGCCGATGGGCCTGCCGCTGCCGGTCGTGCTGCTCGTCGCGGTGCTCATCGGGTCGGCGATGGGCCTGATCATCGGTGTGATGGTGCAGGTCTTCGACATCCAACCCTTCATCGCCTCGCTCGGGGTCATGTTCCTCGCGCGGGGCCTGGCGAACGTCGTGAGCGTCAACTCGCTCGCGATCACCGACGAGGGTTTCGCCTCGCTCGCGGCGTGGAACGTGACGTTCGGGGAGAAGGCGAACCAGTTCCGGCTCAACGCGGCGATGCTCGTCGCGCTCGTGCTCCTGATCGTGGGCTTCTACCTGCTGCACTACACGCGCTTCGGGCGGACGGTCTACGGCGTGGGCGTGGGTGACGCGGGCAACGCGATCGACCTCATGGGTCTGCGTGCGGGCCGCACGGTGCTGTGGGTGTACGTGATCTCGGGCACGTGCGCCGGGATCGCGGGGATCCTCTTCGCGCTGTACACCAAGTCCGGCTACAACCTCACGGGCATCGGCATGGAGCTCGACGCGATCGCGGCGGTCGTGATCGGGGGGACGATCCTCACCGGTGGTGGCGGGTACATCCTCGGCACGGCCGTGGGCGTCATGGTGTACGGCCTCATCCAGGTGCTCATCTCCCGCGAGGGCCTCGGCGAGGCGTGGTGGACGAAGATCTTCATCGGGGCCGTGCTGCTCGTCTTCGTCATCGTCCAGCGGTTCCTCACGGCCCGCCGACGCTGACCCGCCCGGGCTGCAGGCCTTCACCGCGCGGTCGGCAGTTCCGCGCCGGGTCGGCAGTTCACACTGCCGATCGCGCGGGAGACTGCCGACAGCGTGGGACTGGGCTGCCCCGCCGAGCGGCTCGATAGGCTCGCTCGGCAGGGCGAGCAGCGTGGGGAAGGTGGTGGCGGGTGCGTGCGGAACCGAGCGAGCCGCGCCGTCGGGGCCGCCGTCCCGCCGGTCAGGACACGCGCGAGCTGATCCTCGAGGCGGCGCGCGCGCAGTTCGCCGAGCACGGCTTCGACCGGACGAGCGGGCGCGCGATCGCCCGCGCGGCCGGCGTGGACCCCGCGCTCGTGCGGCACTACTTCGGCTCCAAGTCCGAGCTCTTCGGTGCCGTCTTCGCCCCGGCTGCGATCGATCCGCTCGCGCGCATCGCCGAGCTCGCGCCGGCCGGACCCGAGGCGCTCGCGGAGGGCATCCTGCGCACCGTGCTCTCCGTGTGGGACTCCCCGCAGGGTCGCAAGCGGCTCCGCCCGATCCTCGCGGGGCTCATCTCGGCCGACCCCAAGCTTGGGTTCCTGCGCGACTTCTTCGTCAAGCGCATGCTCGGCACGATCGTCGAGAAGCTCGACGTCGATCATGCCGAGCTCCGGGTCAGCCTCATGGCCTCGCAGATCCTGGGTGTCCTCGTCACCAAGGTGCTCTTGCGGCTCGACCCTCTCGCGTCGGCCGATCACGAGTCGGTCGTGCGCATGGTGACGCCGACTCTCGTGCGATATCTGACCGAACCGTACGAAACCCTTGTGGGGGAAGCCCTACAGTGACAGTATTCCTCACATGGGGAATAAGGGGAACGTCGTCGAGGCCCGCGGGCTGACGGTCGTGCGCGGGACGACGACGGCGCTCGGCGGCGTCGACCTCGACGTCCCGAGCCACCAGATCGTCGGACTGCTCGGACCGAGCGGCTCGGGCAAGAC
Source organism: Micrococcales bacterium (assembly GCA_029267995.1). Lineage (GTDB taxonomy): Bacteria > Actinomycetota > Actinomycetes > Actinomycetales > Cellulomonadaceae > JAAYZM01. The sequence continues at coordinate 2,273 of JAJUHG010000020.1, read as the reverse complement.
GACGCTCATGCGCTCGATCGTGGGCGTGCAGCGCACGACGGCGGGCTCGATGACGGTGCTGGGCCGCCCCGCGGGCCACCCCGAGCTGCGCCGCGTCGTCGGCTACACGACGCAGGCCGCGAGCGTCTACGCCGACCTCACGGTGACGGAGAACCTGCGCTACTTCGCAGCGCTCCTCGGCGCCCACGCGTCGGACATCGAGCGGGCGCTCGTGGCCGTCGACATGGCGGGGCTCGCGGGCCGCACGGTCGGCACCCTCTCGGGCGGCGAACGCTCGCGCGTCTCCCTCGCTGCGGCGCTGCTCGGCGACCCGCAGCTCCTCGTCCTCGACGAGCCCACGGTCGGCCTTGACCCCGTGCTGCGCCGCGACCTGTGGGACCTCTTCGCGCGGTTGCGGAACGACGGCGTGAGCCTGCTCGTGTCGAGCCACGTCATGGACGAGGCCGCGCGCTGCGACCGGCTCGTGCTGCTGCGCGAAGGGCAGGTCCTCGCCGATGCGACCCTGCCCGAGCTGCTCGAGCGCACGGGCACGAGCGAGGCGGGCGAGGCCTTCCTCGCACTCATCGAGGCCCGAGGGGAGGAGGGGCGATGACGCCCCGCCTGACGCTCGCGACGGCGTCGCGCGTCCTGACCCAGCTCCGGCACGACCACCGGACGATCGCCCTCATCATCGTGCTGCCGTGCGTCGTGCTTGGACTCATCGCGTGGCTCTTCGACGGCACGCCCGTGCTGAACCAGTTCGGACCGGTCTACGTCGGCATCTTCCCCGTCGTCGTGATGTTCCTGGTCACGAGCGTCGCGACGCTGCGCGAGCGCACCTCGGGCACCCTCGAGCGGCTCATGAGCCTGCCGCTCGGCAAGGGCGACTTCGTCACGGGCTACGCCCTCGCCTTCGGGCTCCTCGCGATAGTCCAGGCGCTCGTTCTCGTTGCGTTCACGGTCTGGGTGTGCGGCATGGACGTCGCCGGCGAGCTGTGGGTACTCGTGCTGTGCGCCGTGCTCTCGGCGATCCTCGGCAGCGCGCTCGGTCTCGCCGCGTCGGCCCTGGCGCGCACCGAGTTCCAAGCCGTCCAGCTCATGCCGGCGACGCTCTTCCCGCAGCTCATCCTGTGCGGCCTCGCCATGCCCCGCGCCCAGATGCCCGAGGTCCTCGAGGCGCTCTCCCGCGTCTTCCCGCTCACCTACGTCGTCGACGCGCTCGGCGGGGTCGCGCGCGGGCTCGCGTTCACCGACATCGCGAGCGAGGTCGGCCTCGTCGCGCTGTTCATCGTCGCGGCCGTCCTCGGCGGTTCGCTCACGCTGCGTCGTCGGACCCCGTGAGGCGCGGTCCGCGGGCGGTGGCGTCCGGCTAGTGTCTCCCGCAAGGGCGCGCGGGGGTGCGCTCACCTGGGAGGTCCGAGTGCTCAGGCTCGTGGTGCTCGACGGGATCAAGCAGCTTCTCGCGCTCGTGGCCGTCGCGCTCGTCCTCGGTGTCGTCCCGGGGCTCGGTCACCTCCCGAGCGGGTGGGACTCCCCGGGGACGGTCCCGATCGGCATGCAGCTCGTCTGGCTCGCCGTCGTCGTCGCCGGGGGCGAGGTTCCGACGTCGGTGCGAGGGCGGTTCGGCTACGGGTGGACCTTCCTCGGTCAGCTCGGCGCGTGGGCCGCGAGCTTTGCGGTGGTCGAGCTCGCGTCGCATGGTGAGATCGCCTGGGTGTGGTTCACCGTGCTCGTCGTGGCGATGGTCCCGGTGCTCGCCCTGAGCCTCCTCGTGCGCGCCGTCGTCCCGCCGCTGCGTCCCGCTGCCGCGCTGCGACCGGCTCCTGCCGGGCCGGTTCCCGCCGACGACGGCGCCTTCACAACCGAGCGGTGATCCTCGCCCCGAGCGCTGAGCCGGCGTGTCAGGGCCGCGAGGCGAAGCGTTCGAGCAGCTCGGCGTTGCCGAACACGACGAGCAGGTCGTCCGCGGCGATGCGCGTCTCGGGCGTCGCGTACTCGAACTCCTCGCCCGGTGACTTGACCCCCACGACGGTCACGCCGTACTTCGTGCGGACCTTCGACTGGCCGAGCGTGAACCCCTGGGTCTCCTTGGGCGGGCGCATCTTGACCACCGTGAAGCCGTCCTCGACCTCGATGTAGTCGAGCATCTTGCCCGAGACGAGGTGCGCGACCCGCGAGCCCGCGTCGGCCTCGGGGGACACGACGTGGTGCGCGCCGATGCGCTGCAGGATGCGCTCGTGCTCGGGCGAGATCGCCTTGGCCCAGATCTGCGGCGTGCCGAGGTCCACGAGGTT
>JAJUHG010000019.1 GCA_029267995.1 Micrococcales bacterium | reverse complement strand
GGGCCCCGCGCCGTCGCCGCGCCCACGGCACGACTTGACGGCGTGGGGCGTGTCCCGGGTGTGGGGCGTGTCCCGGGTGTCGAAGCGGCCCGGGTTGCGCGTGGACCAGGTGGTGCGTGGCCGGGAGGAGTCAGGCGCGCTGGGCGTCCTCGTCCCGCGCGGCGAGGCGCTGCTCCTCGGCACGCTCGGCGGCGTCGATCACGCTCTGCGGGAGTACGCGCACGGTGAGCACCACGACGAGCACGGTCGCGACCGCGACGGCGAGCAGGAGGGTGCGCACCCCGAACAGCTCGGCGACGATCCCGCCGAGCGCCGCCCCGAGGGGCATCGACCCGAAGCCGAGCGTCGCCGCGGCGCCCTGGACGCGACCGAGGATCGCGCTCGGGACGAGCCGCTGGCGCAGCGCCGAGGTCGCGGTGTTGCCCACGATGTTGAAGAACCCGACGAGCGTGAACGCGACTGCGACGGACCACACCTGCGGCACGAGCGCGGGCACCGCGAGCAGCACCGCGCACACCCCCCACGTCACGGCCACGACGAGCCGCTCACGGCCCTGCCCGATGATCCGCTCGGCGAGCACGGCCCCCGCGAGACCCCCCGCGGCGAGCCCCATCGCGAGCAGCCCGTACTGCTCAGGTGCGAGCCCGACCGCGGACGCGGGTCCCACGACCCACACGACGAAGACCGCCATGTAGGCGTTCGACAGGAAGTTGTAGGACATCCCGCCGAGCACGATCGGGCGGATCACGGCGTGCCCCCACAAGAAGGTCAGGCCTTCGCGCAGCTCGCGCCGGACCGAGCGGTCCGCCGACGACGGCGCCTCGGCCGACGGCGCGCCGGGGTCACCGTGACCACGTCGCACCTTGCCCCACAGCCCGCGCAGCGTGACGAGCACGCCGGCCGCGACGAGGCCCGCGGGGACCCCGAAGAGCCACCCGGCACCCGCGGCGAGGACGAAGCCCGCGAGGGGCGCGCCGAGGAAGGAGTTCGCGACGAGCTGGGCCCCCATGAGCCGGGAGTTGGCGGCTCCGAGCCGGGTGCGCGGTGTGACGTCAGGCACGAGGGCCGAGCTCGCGCCGTCGGCGAAGACCTCGGCGGTGCCGAGCACGACGAGCAGGCCGAGCAGGAGCGGCATCGTGAGGAGATCGTTCGCGGCCGCGAGCGCGGCTCCGAGGAAGACCGCGATGCGCACGAGCGAGGCGATCACGAGGATCCGCACGCGGTCGTGCCGGTCGATCACGACGCCCGCGACGAGCGCGAACAGCAGCCACGGGAGCGTGATCGCGGTCGTGACGAGCGAGACGAGCCCGGGCGAGGTCGTGAGCGTGAGGGCGAAGAGCGGGACGCCGACGTAGATCAGACCGTCGGCGAGGTTGGACAGGGCCGAGAAGGTGAACAGGTGCGCGAACCGTGGCCCGAGCGGAGGGGGCGGGGCGGTCGGGCGCTCACCGGCGGGGGCGTCGGTGGTCTCGGGCTGGGTCATCGCGGGCTCCGATACGCTGAAGCAAGGACTTCGTTGCAAAGATGTCTTTGCAAAGATAGGTGTGCAGATGTCACTTGGCAAGGCCTCCGACCCCGCGACCCCGCGTGACGAGCGCGTCCAGCTCACGCCCGAGGGGCTCAAGGCGTACGCCCACCCCCTGCGGATGGCGATCCTGCGCTACCTGCACACGCACGGCGCAGCGACGTCGACGACGCTCGCCGAGCACCTCGGCGAGTCGACCGGCCAGACGAGCTATCACCTGCGCCAGCTCGCGAAGCACGGCCTCATCGAGGACATGCCCGGTCGCGGGACGGGGCGCGAGCGCTGGTGGCGTGCGCGCGCGGCGGGGGTAGACCTCACGACGATGCTCACCGACGAGGCGACCGCGCACGCCGCGGACACCCTGCTCGCCGAGATGCTGCGCGACCGCACCGAGACCCTCGCCCGCTGGGTCGGCAACCTCGCGCACGCGGTCGAGAACCAGCACGTCGCGAGCCGCTCGCTGCACTCCCAGGCGACGCTCAAGCTGACCCCCGACGAGCTCGGCGAGCTGAGCGAGGCGCTCGGCGAGCTCCTCACCCAGTTCACCGAGCGTTTCCGGGACCGCCTCGACGGCGGCGAGGCACCGGCCGACGCCGTGCTCGTGCGCGCCTACGTCGACGTCTTCCCCCTCCTCGACGACGACGCGCCCGGCTCACGTCGCGCGTGACCGCCGGGCGGAACAGATGTTCCCCCAGCCCCCCACGCAGGACTACTCTCGGGGTCGTGGCCGGCCAACGACGAGACGCCGTACGCAACCGTAAGACGCTCATCGTCGCGGCTGCGGAGATCTTCCGCGAGCAGGGCGCCGAGGCCTCGCTCGACCTTGTCGCGAAGCGTGCACACCTCGGGCGCGGGACTCTCTACCGGCACTTCGCCGACCGTGGCGCGCTCCTCGCGACGCTCATCGAGGAGCGGCTCGAGCTGCTCGACGGCTTCGCGTCCCGCTACGAGGGTGACGCTCTCCTCGAGCAGCTCGTCATCGAGATCTGCGGGCTCCTCGAGGACCTGCCCGGCCTCATGGCCGTCGCACGTCGCTTCGAGAGCGCGCGCGAGGAGATCGACAAGGTGACCGAGCGCACGGGACGCCTGCTCCAGATGGCCCTCTCGCGCGGGCAGCACGACGGCGCGCTGCGGCCCGAGCTCACGCTCGAGGATGTGCTCACCGTGATCGCGATGATCGACGGGGTGATCGTCCAGGCCGCGGACTCGCCCGTGGCCGACCTCGTGGAGCGCGCGATCGATCTCTCGCTGCGCTCCCTGCGGACACCGGACGCGCTCGACCGCCCCGTCCCCGCCCGCACGTTCGCCTTCCCCTACCCCGCGGGTGACGGCACGTAGCCCACGCGGCACCTCGTTCTCGCGGGTGGGTGGATGGTGGGGCCGGCGGGGATCGAACCCGCGACCCGAGGATTAAAAGTCCCCTGCTCTGCCAGCTGAGCTACGGCCCCGCGAGCAGGTTACCGGGCAGGGGCTCGACCTCGGGTCCAGGCGCGACCGCCGAGCGGAGAGCGGGGGCGCAGCGCGGGCCCGCCGCACCGATCCTGGGCCGCCGACCGCCCCCGCATGTGCACAGGGGCTACGGTCGAGGGCATGGCGATCGACGACACCGAGCTCGCAGCCCTCCTCGACCGCGTGATCGACCTCGCGCTCGAGAACGTCGCGGCCGGGCACGAACCCTTCGGCGCGCTCGTGTGGCGCGACGGCAAGGTGCTCGCCGAGGGCGTCAACACGGTCCATCTGGGCGACCCGACCGCGCACGCCGAGACCGACGCCGTCCGGGCTGCGGCGCGCAAGGTCGGCTCGCCGTACCTCACGGGCGCCGTGGTCGTCGCGAGCGGGGAACCGTGCGTCATGTGCGTCGCCTCGTGCGCGGTGGCCGACGTCGCCGAGATCGTGTTCACGGGCCCCAAGGAGCTCGTCCCGCGGCTCGGCGGCCCGCACCGCCCGCACCTGCCGCGCATGCAGGAGGCGCTGCGCGCCGCACGACCCGACCTCGTGCGCCACGTGCCCCACCCGCGCGCCGCGGAGCCCTTCGAGCGCTACGCGGCCCGCTGAGCGAGCCTCACGCCCAGCCGAGCTCGTGGAGCTTCGCGTCGTCGATCCCGAAGAAGTGCGCGATCTCGTGCACGACGGTGATCGTGACCTCCTCGACGACGTCCTCGCGCGTGTCGCAGATCGCGAGCGTCGGGTTGCGGAAGATGAGGATGCGGTCCGGAAGCTGACCGCCGCTCCAGTGACCGCGCTCGGTGAGGGGGATCCCGTCGTAGTACCCGAGCAGGGTCGGGTCCTCGGGCGGGGCGTCGTCCTCGACGAGCACGACGACGTTCTCGAGCTGGCGCGCGAACTCCTCGGGCACCGCGTCGAGCGCGTCGCGCACCGCCTCCTCGAACTCCTCGCGGGACATCTCGACCATGGGCTCATCCTCCCCCACGCCGACGACGGCGCCCCGCGGTCACCTCCCCGTGGGCCGCACCGGAGGGTTGGCCCTGAGCGGGCGAGACGTCGTAGAGTGTCGGTCCCGGCACCCGCCGGGGACTCGCTTTGGCTCTCGCCGGAAAGTGCCCTATGCTAACCGGGGTCTTGAGACGCCTCAGACGTCTGGAGCGGCTCGCCGCCCCCATCGTCTAGCGGCCTAGGACCCCGCCCTTTCACGGCGGTAGCACGGGTTCGAATCCCGTTGGGGGTACGGACTCAGCAAGGTGAAGAAGAAGCAGTAAGGACCTAGTCCAACTAGGCCCCGTAGCGCAGTCTGGTTAGCGCGCCGCCCTGTCACGGCGGAGGTCGCGGGTTCAAGTCCCGTCGGGGTCGCTCGGTTCGGTCCGGCCGTCAGGCCGGGTCCGGGTCACGGCTCTGTAGCTCAGTTGGTAGAGCGTCCGACTGAAAATCGGAAGGTCACCGGATCGACGCCGGTCGGAGCCACCGCAGAAGGCCCCGGGAAGCCGGGGCCTTCGCCTTACCCGGACCGCTTCTTCCCGGCCTTCTTCTCGGCACGCTCGTCGCGCCGGCTCAGCCAGTCCGCGAGCACCCCGGCCCCTGCGCCCGCGAGAGCTCCGAAGCCCGCGGCGCCGAGCGTCGTGACCCACACGGTCGCGCCCCAGTTGACGTGCTGCTCCTGCGGCACGCTCGTCGCCCACACGAAGGCCGCGACCGCAGCCACGACGATCCCGAGCGCGATGAACACCCCGTAGCGCGGACGCCGGCGGATGCGCACGTCGACCGCGATCCGGGCCAGCTCTTCCTCGCTCGGGACGCGCCGAGCCGCCCCGTCCTGCCCGGCGTGCCGTGCGGCGACCGCGGCGGCGCCGTCAGCCGCCTGCTCGGGGCCAACGGTGAGCTGCTCGCCCTCGCGACCGGCGGCGCCGTCGTCGGCGGGCTGGCCTGGAGCGCGCTGCTCGTCGGGGCTGTCGGGGGTGCGAGCCATGGGCGTGACCTTATCCGGTGAACCTGGGACCGAAGGGCACGTGCCCCGAGAGGTCCGCGCGCTCGCCCGAGGCGTGCACCTTCCCGTCCCGGACTGCGACACCCCACGGGATCCGACCTGTCACGAGCCCGAGCCACGTCTCGGCGTCGGTCTCGACCACGTTGGGCGGCGTGCCTCGCGTGTGCCGGGGCCCCTCGACCGCCTGGACGGCGCCGTGCGGGGGGACGCGCACCTCGACCGAGCGTCCCGGGGCGCGCTCCGCGAGCTCGGCGAGCGTGAAGCGCACCGCCAGTCGGGTCTGCGCGCCGTCCGCCGCACCGGCGCGCCAGGCAGCGAGCGCGGCCGCGCCGAGCTCGGGGTCGATCCTGCGGGCAGCCACGTGTCCCACGCTACCTGCGGCGCGACCGCGCGCGGCGAGGTGTGGCGAGGCCCACCCGCCGGTAGGGTCGGCAGTGGCAACAACCCACGAAAGGGATGCACCGTGACCGAGCGCGGAATCTTCAGCCGGATCACCGAGTCCGTCGGCGACAAGGTGCGCGAGGGGGTCGAGTCCGTCGAGGACAAGGTCAAGGGCGCGATCACCGCGCAGACCGACAAGGCCAAGGCGGCTGCGCAGGCCAAGGCCAAGGAGTACGGGCCCTCGGTCGTGTCCTTCGGCGTCGCGGGCGTCCTCGTGTGGCTCGGGGTGCTCTCGCTCGTCGCGGCAGCGATCATCGGGATGAGCGAGGTGCTCCACCCGGCGCTCGCGGCGGTCGTGGTGGGCGCGGCGCTGTTCCTCGTCGCGGGGATCCTCGCGCTGCTCGGCAAGAAGAACCTGCCGCAGGGCGAGGACTCCCGCAAAGCGGTCACCCCCGCCCTGCCGCAGCAGGACGAGGGTGTCGACCACTTCTGGACCGACTAGTCGTCGGCCCCGTTCTGCCGGGGCACCCCGGCGAGAAGCTCACGCACCTCCGACTCGCGATAGCGGCGGTGGCCGCCCAGCGTGCGGATCGAGGAGAGCTTTCCCGCCTTGGCCCACCGCGTCACCGTCTTGGGGTCGACCCGGAAGAGGGTCGCGACCTCCGACGGGGTCAGCAGGGCGTCGTGGTTGTCCACTGGTGTCGTCATGGGAGTCTCCTCCTGTCTGGAAGACCGGTGCTCCACGGCTGGAGGCCCCTGCTCGTCGAACGTCCCGGTCCCGTCGGCCGGTCGCCCCTCGGACCGTCCTTTGCGGGACGGGACCGGAGGACTGTGGCGGTTGGCCCACCACCCGGCTCTCTCCACTGTGCATCACGGAACGAATGTGCGCATTCTGGACGCGCGAGGAGCTGACGAACGGACACGCTGTTCCCACGAGATGAGATCGTCACCTCACCAACCGAGACACGGCGCCCCGTTTCCTCCCGGTTCGTCGAGGTCCGGGCGGCGGCTCACCGTGTCAGCCCTCCGCGAAGCAAGTGGTCCTCATGGTGGTCGGCCGTGTACCGTGGCATACGAACAGACGCATCAGATACCCGGGGCCGCGCGTGCAGCACGCAGCCGCCCCGCTCTCACGCTAGAGGGGGTCGATCCCATGGGGCGCGGCCGTCAGCGAGCAAAGCACGCGAAGATCGCACGGGAGCTGAAGTACTTCTCCCCCGAGACGAACTACCGGGCGCTCGAGCAGGAGCTTTCGGCGAAGTCTGACGTCGCGACGGACACGCGGCACGACGACGACGCCGAAGAGGACATCGACGACTGGGGTTCGTGGACCGAGAGCCGCTGACCGCGGCCTGACGGCACCCGGCGCGACCCCGCTCCCCGGCACGTCCGCCGCGGGCGGTGCGCACCGCGCAGTTCGACCTGCCCTCGCGGGCCCGTCAGGTCCGGTACCTGCCCGACATCGCGACCGCGCCGGCGTGCACCCCCTTCGTCCCGGCGACGAGCCCCTCGGGGGCACGCACCTCGTCCGCCGCCGCGACCTCGCCGAGCACCCAGCCGCCGAGCCCGAGCTCTGCGGCGTGCGCCGTGACCCCCGGGGCCGCGTCGGGGTCGACGACGACGATCATGCCCACCCCGAGGTTGAGCGTCCGCTCGAGGTCGCCCCACGGGACCCCGCCGAGCGTCCGCACGAGCTCGAACACGGGCGGCACGCGCCACGCCGCGCGGTCGACGCTCGCCGCGAGACCCGCGGGAAGGACGCGCGCGAGGTTAGCCGCGAGCCCCCCGCCGGTCACGTGGCTCACCGCGTGCACACCACCAGCGGCGCGCTCGACGATCGCGAGCACGTCGGCGGCGTAGACACGCGTCGGCTCGAGCAGCTCCTCGCCGAGCGTGCGCCCGAGCTCGGCGACGTGCCGCTCGAGCGACCAACCCGCGACCTCGACGACCTTGCGCACGAGCGAGAAGCCGTTCGCATGCAGCCCGCTCGAGGCGAGCGCGACGACGACGTCGCCCGCACGCACCTTCTCGGGGCCGAGCACCTCGTCCGCCTCGACCACGCCCGTCACGGCGCCCGCGACGTCGTACTCCTCGGGCCCGAGCAGGCCAGGGTGCTCGGCGGTCTCGCCGCCCACGAGCGCTGTCCCCGCAACTTGGCACGCCTCGGCGATGCCGCGCACGATCGCCGCGATGCGCTCGGGCACGACCCGGCCGCACGCGATGTAGTCGGTCATGAACAGCGGCCGCGCGCCGACCGCGACGATGTCGTCGACGACCATCCCCACGAGGTCGAAGCCGATCGTGTCGTGCTTGTCCAGTGCCTGCGCGATCGCGACCTTCGTGCCCACCCCGTCGGTCGAGGTCGCGAGCAGGGGCTTGCGCAGACCCGCGAGCGCGCTCGCGTCGAACAGCCCCGCGAAGCCGCCGACCCCGCCCACGACGTGCGGTCCGTGCGTCGCGCGCACGGCGTCCTTCATGAGCTCGACCGCGAGGTCGCCCGCCTCGGTGTCGACGCCCGCCGCGGCGTAGGTGAGGCCTGGGGCGCCGTCGTCGGGCGTGGTGCCGCCCGCCCCGCCGACCGCGGGGGTCCCCTGGGCCGTCACGGCTGCTCGAGCGCGGTCGCGCCGCCCGGGCCGCCCAGGACGGACAGCAGACCGTCCTCGGGGGCCCCGAGGGGCAGCTGGTCGTGGTCGAGCAGGTTGGCTCCCATGTTCGCGGTCTCCGGGATGTCGATCGGGTAGCGGCCCGTGAAGCAGGCCGTGCATAGCTGGGACGCGGGTTGCTCGGTCGCGGCGATCATGCCCTCGAGCGAGATGTAGCCGAGGGAGTCCGCGCCGAGCGAGGCGGCGATCTCCGCGGGGCCGAGCCCGTTCGCGACGAGCTCGGCACGTGAGGGGAAGTCGATCCCGTAGAAGCACGGCCACTTCACGGGCGGGGACGAGATGCGGATGTGGACCTCGGCCGCCCCCGCCTCGCGCAGCATCCGCACGAGCGCGCGTTGGGTGTTCCCGCGCACGATCGAGTCGTCGACGACCACGAGCCGCTGGCCGCGGATGACCTCGCGCAGCGGGTTGAGCTTGAGGCGGATGCCGAGCTGACGCTGCGTCTGTGAGGGCTGGATGAAGGTGCGCCCGACGTAGGAGTTCTTCGTCAGGCCCTGCCCGTAGCGGATGCCCGACTCGGCCGCGTAGCCGATCGCGGCGGGCGTCCCGGACTCGGGCACCGGGATCACGAGGTCCGCCTCGACCGGGTGCTCCCGCGCGAGGGTGCGGCCCATCTCGACCCGCGCGGCGTGCGTCGAGCGGCCCGCGATCGAGGTGTCCGGGCGGGCGAGGTAGACGTACTCGAAGACGCAGCCCGCCCGAGCCGGCTCGGCGAAGCGGCTCGAGCGCAGGCCGTCGGCGTCGATCACGACGAGCTCGCCCGGCTCGATCTCGCGCACGAAGGCCGCGCCGATGATGTCGAGCGCGGGCACCTCGCTCGCGACGACCCAGCCGCGCTCGAGGCGGCCGAGCACGAGCGGACGCACGCCTTGCGGGTCGCGCGCGGCGTAGAGCGCGTTCTCGTCCATGAACACGAGGCAGAACGCCCCGCGCAGGCGCGGCAGCACCTCGAGGGCGGTCGCCTCGAGCGTGTGGTCCGGGTCGCCCGCGAGCAGCGCCGTGACGACCGAGGTGTCCGAGGACGAGCCGCGCACGAGCTCGCTGCGCCGTTGCGCACCGTAGCGCTCGCCCACGAGCTCGATGAGCTCGGTCGTGTTCGTGAGGTTGCCGTTGTGCGCGAGGGCGACCGTGCCCGCGGCGGTCGCGCCGAGCGTGGGCTGGGCGTTCTCCCACGTGCTCGCGCCCGTGGTCGAGTACCGCGTGTGGCCGATCGCGAGGTAGCCCGAGAGCGCGTTGAGCGAGGTCTCGTCGAAGACCTGCGAGACGAGCCCCATGTCCTTGAACACGAGCAGCTGCTCGCCGTTCGACGTCGCGATCCCCGCGGACTCCTGGCCCCGGTGCTGGAGCGCGTAGAGGCCGAAGTACGTCAGCTTCGCGACTTCCTCGCCCGGCGCCCAGACCCCGAACACGCCGCACGCGTCCTGGGGGCCTCGTTCGCCGGGAAACGTCTCGTGGGACAGTCGTCCGTCTCCGCGCAGGGCCACGGCCCCATGGTGACACACCCGCCTGACGGGGCCAGGGGGTGTCCAGCGGGCGGAGGGCTCAGATGACGCCGAGCGCGATCATCGCGTCGGCGACCTTCGTGAAGCCCGCGATGTTCGCGCCCACGACGTAGTTGCCCGGCTGGCCGTACTCCTCGGCCGTCTCCTGGCAGCGGTCGTGGATGCCGCGCATGATCGAGGCGAGGCGGGACTCGGTGTAGGTGAAGCTCCACGAGTCGCGGCTCGCGTTCTGCTGCATCTCGAGCGCCGAGGTCGCGACCCCGCCCGCGTTCGCGGCCTTGCCGGGCGCGAACAGCACGCCGGCCTGCTGCAGGAGCGCGATCGCCTTGCCCGTGAGCGGCATGTTCGCGCCCTCCGCGAGCGCGACGAGCCCGTTGCCGACGAGCGTGCGGGCGTTCGCCTCGGTCAGCTCGTTCTGCGTCGCGCACGGCAGGGCCACCGTGACCGGGACGTCCCAGATCGAGCCCTTGCCCGCTGGCACGAAGGTCGCTGAGTCACGCAGCTCGGCGTACTCGCTCACGCGGGCGCGACGCTGCTCCTTGACCTCGCGCAGCAGCGCGACGTCGATGCCCTTGTCGTCGACGACGTAGCCCGAGGAGTCCGAGCACGCGACGACGTTCGCGCCGAGGGCCTGGGCCTTCGCGATCGCGTAGATCGCGACGTTGCCCGAGCCCGAGACCGAGACCTGCTGGCCGTCGAAGCTCATGCCCTTGGTCGCGAGCATCTGCTCGGCGAACAGCACGGTGCCCATGCCGGTCGCCTCGGTGCGCACGAGCGAGCCGCCCCACGCGATGCCCTTGCCCGTCAGGACGCCCGACTCGTAGCGGTTGGTGATGCGCTTGTACTGGCCGAACAGGTAGCCGATCTCGCGGCCGCCCACGCCGATGTCACCGGCCGGGACGTCGGTGTACTCGCCGATGTGGCGGAACAGCTCGGTCATGAACGACTGGCAGAAGCGCATGATCTCGCCGTCGGAGCGCCCGTGCGGGTCGAAGTCCGAGCCGCCCTTCGCGCCACCGATCGGCATGCCCGTGAGGGAGTTCTTGAAGACCTGCTCGAAACCGAGGAACTTCACGATCCCGAGGTACACCGAAGGGTGGAAGCGCAGGCCGCCCTTGAACGGGCCGAGCGCGGAGTTGAACTCGACGCGAAAGCCTCGGTTGATCTGGACGCGACCGGCGTCGTCGACCCACGGGACGCGGAAGATGATCTGCCGCTCGGGCTCGCAGATGCGCTGGAGCACCGCGGCATCGGCGTAGTGGGAGTGCTTGCGCAGCACGGGACCGAGGCTCTCGAAGACCTCGCGCACCGCCTGGTGGAACTCGGTCTCCCCCGGGTTGCGTGCCAGGACCTGGGCGTAGATGGGTTCAAGCGCGGTTTCCATGCCAACCAATCTGCTGCTCGTGCGGAGCGGGTGGGCGCCGCCCGCGGCTCAGGGCGGTCGATCTCGCGGAGGTTCCGCCACGTGGCCGAAGAGCGAGAATACGCCTCCGCGCGGGGATGGTGCGCGGGGCGACAGTCCGTGGACATCATGCCTCGCCCGTGCTCGCGCGGACAACGGCGCAGCAGGGCGAGGCCCGGACCAGGCCCGCGCGGGGCTGGGACATGGCAGGCTCGCGGCATGAGCCAGCCCACCGCGCAGCCCGACGACGGCGCCCGGGCACAGCCCGCGCCGACGACCCGCCCGCCGTCGCAGGACGGCTCGCAGCCCCCGCCCGCGGGGCAGCACCCGTACGCCGGTCAGCACCCCTACGCCGCGCCGGGTCACCCGTTCGGGGCACCACCCCCCGGCGCGGAGCACGGGGTTCGGGTGCGCTCGACGGCCGCGAAGTTCTGGATCGGTGCCGCGTTCTCGATCCCGGTGGCACTCCTGCTCGGGGTCGCCGCGTTCGGCGCCGTCCCGTTGCTCGGTCGCGAGACGGCCCAAGCGATGGTCCCCGTCGCGGTGCTCCTCGGGCTCGCCGCAGCCGTCGCGGGCATCGTCTGGGCACCGAGCCGCTGGTACGTCGTCGGGACCCTCACGGGAGCCGCGATCATCGCGGTCGTGCTCGTGATCGCGGCCGCGGTGTTCTGGGTCGGGCTGCTCGCGCTCTTCATGGGCAGCGCGGCGCACTGACCGACCCCTCCACGACCCGCCCGGGGCCGCGCGCCCCGCTCGCTCGCGGTGTCGCCCGCACGGGCGCGTGAGACGTGGAAGGCTCCTGCCCATGTTCCCGACGCTGGGTCCCGTGCCCACCCACGAGCTGTTCGTGGGGCTCGGGGTGCTCGCGGGGCTCGCGATCCTCACGGTCGAGGCGCGGCGTCGCGGACGCGCCGACGAGCGGCTGCTCGTCGTCGTCACGGGCACGCTCGTGGGCGGGGCGCTGCTCATGCGCCTGGGCACGTGGCTCCAGCACCTCGACCTGCGTGCGAACGCGACGCTCGTCGAGCAGTGGCTCTACGGCAACCGCAGCGTCCTGGGCGGCCTCGTCGGCGCGTGGATCGGTGCGCACCTCGCGAAGCGACTGATCGGGTACCGCGAGCGCACGGGCGACCTGTTCGCTCCCGCGGTCGCGCTCGGCATGGCCGTCGGGCGGGTCGGTTGCCTGCTCACCGAGGCCCCGGGCACGCCGACCGGCGGGGGGTGGGGCATCGTGCTCGACGCGCCCACCGCGGCGCGCCTCGGCGTCCCGCCCGGGGTCGGCCTGCACCCCTCGTTCGCCTACGAGATCGCCTTCCATGCGCTCGCGTTCGCGGTGCTGTGGGGCTGGTTGCGGCACCGCCCGCTCCCGCCCGGGGAGATGTTCGTGTGGTACCTCGCGGCCTACGGGTTGTTCCGCCTCGGGGTCGAGTGGGTGCGTGGCAACGAGGTCGTGTGGGCGGGGCTCACGCGTCCCCAGCTGTTCCTCGCGGCGACCCTCCCGCTGCTCGCCGTCCGCATCGTCGTCCACGCGCGGCGCACCGCTCGTGGACGCGAACCTCAGGAGGTCATGACATGAGTTCTCGTGCTGGCGCCGGGATGCCGCTGCGGGGCGACCGGATCCACCGGTACGTCAACGCGTTCTGTCCGGTGTGCCACGAGGAGGAGCCCGACCGTCCCCTCGAGCAGGTCCAGCGCCTCTCGGGTTGGCTCGTCGAACGTGCGGGGCGGATCTGGCTCGAGCGTGGTTGCCCGCGGCACGGCCTCGTGCGCACGCTCTACGACGAGTCCCCCGAGATCCTGCGCTACCTCGAGCAGTGGACCGCGCCCACCAAGGTGCACGTCCCTGACCGCGCAGGGAACTTTGCCGCGGTCCCGGCCGCGTACACCCATGGCCTTCCCGAGATGCAGACCCAGCACACGTGCATCCTGCTCGAGGACCTGCTCGACCACTGCAACCTCAAGTGCCCCACGTGCTTCGCGGCCTCGTCCCCCGCGCTCGCCTCTGTCGTCCCGCTCGCTGACGTGCTCGCGTCGGTCGACACTCGTCTCGCGCGCGAGAACGACCGGATCGACGTGCTCATGCTCAGCGGCGGGGAGCCGACGCTCTACCCCCGTCTGGCCGAGCTCCTCGTCGAGCTCGTCGCCCGGCCCGTCGTGCGGATCCTGCTCAACACCAACGGCCTCGTGCTCTCGCGCGACGACGCCCTCCTCGCGAAGCTCCACGAGCACCGTGAGCGCGTCGAGGTGTACCTGCAGCTCGACGGGGTCAGCGCCGAGGCGTCCGCCTTCCACCGCGGCGCGGACGTGCGGCGGTTCAAGGAGCGCGCGATCGAGCGGCTCTCGCGGGCCGGGGTCTTCATGACGCTCACGATGACCGCCGCGCTCGGGGTCAACGACGACGAGATCGGGGACGTGATCGACATCGCGCTCGCGACACCCTTCGTGGGCGGTGTCACGGTGCAGCCGGTGTTCGGCTCGGGCCGCTCGGCTGGGATCGACCCGCTCGAGCGGCTGACCCACACGGGAGTGCTCGCACGTCTCGAGGAGCAGACCGGCGGGCGCGTCACGTGGCGGGACCTCACCGCGCTGCCGTGCTCCCACCCGCACTGCTGCTCGGTCGGCTACCTCCTGCGGGACGACTCAGGGACGTGGCGCTCGCTCGTGGGCATCATCGGCCACGAGCGGCTCAAGGCGTGGCTCGACCTCGAGCCGGACGTGCTCGCGAACCGGATCGCCGACCACGAGCTGCCCGCGGCGATGCGGGCGGTCGTGAAGTCCTCGGTGCTCGACCTGCTCTCCGAGCAGTCCTCGCTGTCCCACCCGTCGATCGAGTCGGTCTGGCAGGACATCTGCAGCGCGTGCGACCTGGGCATCTCGACCCTCGCGACGCTCGCCGCGGCGCGGCTGCCGGGACAGCGCGAGCGGATGCGGCGGCTGCTCGGCGAACGGGTCGTGCGCCTGACCGTCAAGCCCTTCATGGACATGAACACGATGATCGAGGAGCGGCTCACGCAGTGCTGCGTGCACGTCGCGACGGTCGAGCCCGAGACGCGTGCCCATCAGTGCGCCCCGTTCTGCGCGGTGCAGGCCTGGAAGCCGTTGTCTCGGACGCGGATCTCGACCGCGGTCGGCCGCTCGCTCGAGGAGGTGCGCTCGTGAACGACCCTCGTCAGGTGCCTTCGCCGCACGTCGCGGCCGGCTCGCCGACGGCGGCTCGTGGCCCGGACGTCGCGGCAGGCCCGCCCGACCCCTTGCGGCTGTGCGTCTTCTCGACGGTCGCGCTGCTCGGGTGGTTGCTCGGCCCGTGGGCGCTCGTGGTCTTCGCGAGCGTCGCGGTCGTCGGTTACGCCCGTGCGCGCCGTGCTGGCCTGCTGCGCTCGCGCTGCAAGCTCGGCGACACGCGCCTCGTGCTCGCCTACCTCGTCGTCCTCGCAGGGGTCGCTGCCGCTGCGATCATCGTGCCGTTCGTCCGCTGAGGAGGAGCCGTGACCCAGCGCCCCCCGCCGCCCGACGACGACGCACGTGCCGGGCCGCCGTCGTCGCCCCACCCCCCGCACGCGGGGCCTCCCCCACAGACTCCCGCGGGGCCGCCGGGCGGCCCAGCACCGCACCAGGGCCAGCCGAGCCCCTACGCCGCGGGGCAGCCCTACCCACCCCCCGCCGGCGCACCGTCCTACCCTCCCGCCGCGGGGCAACCGCCGTACGGGGCATATCCTCCGCACGGCCAGCCACCAGGGCCATGGGCCCACCCGCCGCATGGTTACCCGGGTCCGTGGGCGTACCCGCCTCCCGTCGCGCGGGGCAGGTCGAACACCGCGAAGTTCTGGATCGGGGCCGCGCTCTCGCTCCCGGCGACCTTGGTGGTCGGGGTCCTCGCGAGCCTCGTCGTCCAGTGGACCGGTGGCAACGGCCTCGATGTCGTGACCTTTGCGGTGGGTGTCCTCACAATTGTCGGGATCATCGTCGGGATCGTCGTCGAGCGCACTCGGTGGTACTTCCTCGGCGGCGTCGCGGGCCTTGCGATCCTGTCGATCGTCGCCGCGGGGGCCTGTGTCCTGCTCGTCGCGGCCATGCTCGGCTCCTTGGGGTGAGGTCGCCCGGTCAGGCGTCGCCCTCGTCCTCCTCGCGCAACCGGGGCTCGGTGCGCCGCTCGGGGCGCAGTCCCGCCTTGTCGGCGTAGAACGCCCGCACGACGCCCATGTCATGGGCGACCTCGCCCGTGGGCACGAAGGTCAGCCCGAGCCCCGTCGTCATGGTCGTGCGGTCGACGTAGCCGAGCGTGATCGGCAGGTTCGCGCGGCGCGCGATCCGCAGGAAGCCTGACTTCCAGTACTTCCCCGCCGAGCGGGTCCCCTCGGGGGTCACGACGAGGTAGAAGCGTTCACCCGCCTCGGCGCGCGCGACGAGCTCGTCGACGAGCCCGGCCGGGTCCTTGCGGTCGACCGGGATCCCGCCGAGCGCACGCATGAGCCAGCCGAAGGGTCCGCGGAAGAGCGTGTCCTTGCCGAGGTAGCGCACGGGCAGGCCGAGGTCCCACGCGATCGCGAGCATGAGGACGAAGTCCCAGTTTGACGTGTGGGGAGCGCCCACGAGCACCCCGGCACCGCTCTCGGGGCGCACCGTCGAGACGTGCCGCCAGCGGCTCACCCGCCAGAAGGCCCGCGCGAGGGCGCGCCGCACGCGCATCAGCCGAACAGTCGCGGCAGGGTCCCGGTCCACGCCTCGCGCAGCTCGGCGAGCGGGATCGTGAACGCGTCCTTGACCTCGAGGCACGGCTCGTGGACGTGGTCCTCCTCGAGCGGGACGCCCTCGCCCGGACGGCACAGGTCGTCGGTCGTGCCGAGCCGCACGAGGGGCACCCCGAGGCCCGTGCACAGGTCCTGCAGGCGCACCTCCTGCGAACGCGGGACGGCGACGACGGCGCGTGCCGCGGACTCGGAGAACAGCGCCTCGAAAGGCGTCACGCCGTCGCGCTCGCACAGCGCCGCGAGGTCGATCGAGGCCCCCACGCCGTAGCGCAGCGAGGCCTCGACGAGCGCCTGCGCGAGCCCGCCCTCGGACAGGTCGTGCGCGGCGTCGAGCAGCCGGTCCCGGCTTGCCCGCACGAGCACCTCGGCGAGCGCGCGCTCGGCCGCGAGGTCGACCCGGGGCGGGCGACCGCCGAGCTGGCCGTGCACGACGTCGGCCCACGCCGAGCCGTCGAGCTCGCTGCGCGTCGTGCCGAGCTGGAGCACCGACAGGCCGGGCTCGGTCCAGCCCGAGCGCGTGACGTTCGCGACGTCGTCGATCACACCAAGCACTCCGACCACGGGCGTGGGGTGGATCGAGGAGTCGATCTGGCCGGGCTCGCCCGTGCCGTTGTAGAGCGAGACGTTGCCGCCCGTGACGGGCACCCCGAGCTCGAGGCACGCGTCCGCGAGTCCCTCGATCGCCTGGACGAGCTGCCACATCGCGTCGGGGTCCTCGGGGGAGCCGAAGTTGAGGCAGTCGGTCACGGCGAGCGGGCGCGCGCCCGAGGTCGCGACGTTGCGGAACGCCTCGGCGAGCGCGAGCTGGGCCCCCGCGTAGGGGTCGAGCTTCGCGTAGCGCCCGTTCGCGTCGGTCGCGATCGCGATGCCGAGCCCGGTCTCCTCGTCGACGCGGATCACGCCCGCGTCGTCGGGCTGGGCGAGCGCGGTGTTGCCCTGCACGAAGCGGTCGTACTGGTCGGTGACCCAGGACTTGTCGGCGAGGTTGGGCGAGGCGACGAGCCGCAGGAGCGTCTCGCGCAGCTGCTCGGGTGTGCTCGCCCGTGGGTACCGCTGCTCGCCCTCGGGGCCCGAGACGGTGTCGGCGCGTAGCGCGTCCATCCAGTGCGCGGGGTAGGCGTAGGGGCGGTCGTAGACGGGTCCGTCGTGCGCGACCGTGCGCGGGTCGACGTCGACGATGCGGTGCCCGTGGTGGTCGATCGTGAGACGCCCGGTGTCGGTCACCTCGCCGATCACGGCCGACTCGACGTCCCACCTCGCGGTGATCGCGAGGAACTCCTCGAGCTTGTCGGGGGCGACCACGGCCATCATGCGCTCTTGCGACTCGCTCATGAGGATCTCGCCCGCGGTGAGCGTCTCGTCGCGCAGCAGGACCTTCTCGAGGTCGACGTGCATCCCGCCGTCGCCGTTCGAGGCGAGCTCGGAGGTCGCGCACGAGATGCCCGCGGCGCCGAGGTCCTGGATGCCCTCGACCACTCCCGCGGCGAACAGCTCGAGGCAGCACTCGATGAGCAGCTTCTCCATGAAGGGGTCGCCGACCTGGACGCTCGGGCGCTTCGAGGGGCCACCGTCGTCGAAGGTCTCGCTCGCGAGGATCGAGGCCCCGCCGATCCCGTCCCCGCCCGTGCGGGCGCCGAACAGCACGACCTTGTTGCCCACGCCCGAGGCGTTCGCGGTGTGGATGTCCTCGTGGCGCAGGACGCCCACGGCGAGCGCGTTGACGAGGGGGTTGTTCTGGTAGGCGGCGTCGAACACGAGCTCGCCGCCGATGTTGGGCAGGCCGAGGGAGTTGCCGTAACCGCCGATCCCGGACACGACGCCGTGCACGACGCGCGCGGTGTCGGGGTGGTCGACGGCCCCGAAGCGCAGCTGGTTCATGACGGCCACGGGGCGCGCGCCCATCGAGATGATGTCGCGCACGATCCCGCCCACGCCCGTCGCGGCGCCCTGGTAGGGCTCGACGAAGGACGGGTGGTTGTGCGACTCGACCTTGAAGGTCACGGCCCAGCCGTCACCGATGTCGACGACGCCCGCGTTCTCGCCGATCCCCACGAGCAGGTGCTTGCGCATCGCGTCGGTGGTCTTCTCGCCGAACTGGCGCAGGTGGATCTTGGAGGACTTGTAGGAGCAGTGCTCGGACCACATGACCGAGTACATCGCGAGCTCGGCGTTCGTGGGGCGACGCCCGAGGATCTCGCGGATCTGGGCGTACTCCTCGGGCTTGAGGCCGAGCTCGGCGTACGGCTGCTCGGCGTCCGGCGTCGCCGCGGCGTCTTCGATCGTGTCGTACCCGGGGGGTGAGGTCGTGGACATGAGTTCCCTTGCGCTGGCCGTGACGCTCGCATCGTACCCGCGCGCCCCTGGCCCGACGGGGCCCGTCCGCGCCTCAGACGCACGCCGCCGGGAGGGCCCCGAGAGCGGTCCGGACCCTCCCGACGACGGCGCGTCCGGGCCTTCCTCAGGCGCCGACGACGGCGGCCTCTCGTCGCCTCGTGAGTCGCAGCGTCGCCCCGAGCGTCGAGCCG
>JAJUHG010000018.1 GCA_029267995.1 Micrococcales bacterium | reverse complement strand
AGACCTGGTAGATGGGCGGGACCACGGCCCCCGTGAGGGGGTCGGGGTCCTGGCCGGCGTGGATCGCGCGCGTCGCGAAGCCGGACTTGGTCCAGTCAGGAAGGTCGTGGGAAGTCACGGGACCAGGCTAGGCGCTCACCGGGCAGGACCGCGGGCCGACGACGGTGCGTCTCACGTCAGTCCTCGTCGCCAGGGGCTGGCCGCGCCTTCTTCGCCTTGGGCAGCCACAGCACGAACACGAGCAGGAACGCGATCACAAGCGGCAGCACCCACGGCTCGAGCGACCCACCTGCCCACACGAAGAAGCCCCCGACCGTGGCGAGGTAGGCCACGACGACGATCACGTACGCACGCACGCTCTGCTGGCGCCGCGCCTCGCCCGCAAGGCCGCCGAGCACGACCCCCGCGACGAGAGCCATCAGGATCATCTCGATCACGAGCCACCTCCGCGCGAGCAGCCTAGTGGTCCTGCGCGCACGGGTGAGCGCGGCCCACCGCGCCCGGCGTGGCAAGGGACCTCGGTCGCACCCCGCACGGGTGACACCCCTAGAGTGACCGGGTGACCATGACGAACTGGGCGGGCAACGTCGCATACCGTTCGCCCCGCGTCCACCACCCCGAGACGGTCGAGGACGTCAGCGGCATCGTCGCCGCGAGCGAGCACGTGCGCGCCCTCGGCTCCCGGCACGCGTTCTCCGACATCTCCGACACCTCGGGCGACCTCGTGAGCCTCGAGCGGATCGACCCCCAGGTCACGGTCGCGCCGGACCGCCGCACGGTCGAGGTCACCGCGGGCACCCGCTACGCCGAGCTCGCCGAGGCGCTGCACGCCCACGGTCTCGCGCTGCACAACCTTGCCTCGCTTCCCCATCTCGCGGTCGGCGGGGCGATCGCGACCGCGACGCACGGCTCGGGCGACCGCTCGGGCACGCTCGCGAGCGCGGTCGCCGAGATCGAGATCGTCACGGCCGACGGCGAGCCCCGGCGCGTGCGCCGCGGGGACGAGGACTTCCACGGCGTCGTCGTCGCGATCGGGGCACTGGGCATCGTCACGCGCGTCGTGCTCGACGTCGAGGAGACGTACGACGTCGCCCAAGAGGTCCACACGGGCCTCGCGTGGTCCGAGGCTCTCGAGAACTTCGACGCCGTGACGTCGAGCGCCGACTCGGTCTCGCTGTTCACGACGTGGCAGCCCGAGGTCGTCGACCAGGTGTGGCGCAAGACGCGCCTCGCCCCGGGCGAGGCCTACACCCCGCTCGGCGAGCTGTTCGGAGCGCCGTCGGCGGACCGCAAGCTCCACCCGATCACGCACGTCGACCCCGTGCACTGCACCGAGCAGCTCGGGGTGCCCGGGCCGTGGCACGAACGCCTCCCGCACTTTCGCGCCGACCACATGCCGAGCGCGGGTGCCGAGCTGCAGTCGGAGTACCTCGTGCCGCGCGAGCACGCCGTCGAGGCGATCTCGATCCTGCGTGCACTCGCCCCGCGGTTCGCCGAGCTCGTCCAGGTGAGCGAGATCCGCACGATCGCCCCGGACGAGCACTGGCTCTCGAGCGCGTACGGGCGTGACACCGTGGGTCTGCACTTCACGTGGTTCCCTCGCTCGGTCCAGGTGCGTGGAGCAGCCGCCGCGCTCGAGGAGGCGCTCGCCCCCTTCGGTGCCCGCCCGCACTGGGGCAAGGTGTTCGTCGACACCAGGCGCCAGGTCGCGAGCCTGTTCCCGCGTATCGAGGACTTCCGCGAGCTGCGCGCCCGCTGGGACCCCGCAGGCAAGTTCCGCAACACCTTCGTGCACCGCCACCTCGGCTGAGCGCGCCGGGATCGCTCCGCGCGGAACGATTCGGTGCCCGCGCGTGTTGTGCTGGTCGAGCCGCGACGAAGGAGGACCCATGCTGAACCAGTTCCTGACGGGCGCCCTGCGCCAGGTCATGGTGACCCCCGAACGGGCCCTCCCCGGTCGCCCCGCACGCCCCTTCCCCGTGCCCGAGCGGCACGCCGTCCTGGGCACCCCGCTCGAGGGCCCGTGGCCCGAGGGGACGCAGGTGATCGGTCTCGCGCTCGGCTGCTTCTGGGGAGCCGAGAAGGAGATGTGGCGCCTCGAGGGCGTCGTCACGACCGCTGCGGGCTACCAGGGCGGGTTCACCCCGAACCCGACGTACGAGGAGGTATGCACCTCCCTCACGGGGCACACCGAGGTCGTGCTCGTCGCCTACGACCCCGAGGTGCTGCCCACGACCGAGCTGCTGCGCCGCTTCTGGGAGCTGCACGACCCGACCCAGGGCTTCCGCCAGGGCAACGACGTGGGCACCCAGTACCGCTCGGCGATCTACTGGACCACCGAGGAGCAGCGCGACGCGGCCCTCGCGACCCGCGACGCCTACGCAGACGCGCTCGCCACGGCCGGGTACGGCAAGGTCACGACCGAGATCCGCAGCGCGGACGAGGCCGGGCCCTTCTACTACGCCGAGGAGTACCACCAGCAGTACCTGTTCAAGGTCCCGAACGGCTACTGCCCCGTGCACTCCACGGGCGTCGCATGCCCGGTGCCCGAGGTCGGCTGACCTCGCGACCAAGCCTCGCCAGCAGGGCCGACAAGGTAGATCTCAAGGCTCACCACCAAGGCCCCTCGCACCCCCACGGGGATGACGCGGTCATCCTTGCGGCGTAGGGCGCACGCCCTCGGATTCGGTCTTGCGGGCGTCCCCGTGCGCGCCGCCGGTTCCTAGGTTGGAAGCACAAGCCAAGCAAGGAGTCGAGATGATCGAAGCCACGAACCTCACCAAGAGGTACGGCAAGAAGACGGCGGTCGACGACGTCACCTTCACGGTCGAGCCGGGACGTGTCACCGGGTTCCTCGGCCCGAACGGTGCAGGCAAGTCCACGACGATGCGCATGATCGTCGGACTCGACCGCCCCACCGCGGGGCGCGTGCGCGTCAACGGGCGCGCCTACGCCGAGCACCGCGCCCCCCTCGCCGAGGTCGGGACGCTGCTCGACGCGAAGGCCGTGCACACCGGGCGCACCGCCTACAACCACCTGCTCGCGATGGCCGCGACGCACGGCATCAGCAAGAAGCGCGTCGCCGAGGTCATCGAGATGACCGGCCTCGAGTCGGTCGCCGGCAAGCGCGTGGGCGGATTCTCCCTCGGGATGGGCCAGCGCCTGGGCATCGCCGCGGCGTTGCTCGGCGACCCCCAGACCCTCATCCTCGACGAGCCGGTCAACGGCCTCGACCCCGAGGGCGTGCTGTGGGTGCGCAACCTCGTGCGCTTCCTCGCCTCGCAGGGCCGCACGGTCCTGCTGTCCTCGCACCTCATGAGCGAGATGGCCCAGACGGCCGACCACATCATCGTGCTCGGCCGCGGCAAGGTCATCGCCGACGCCCCCGTCGGTGAGATCGTCGCCCGGGCCGCGGGAGGCGCCGTCGTCGTCCGCTCGCCCCAGGCCGCAGCGCTCGAGGAGGCCCTGCGGGCCGCCTCGGCCGCCGTGACCCAGACCGAGTCCGACCGGCTCGAGGTCACGGGCGTGCCCGCCGAGCGGATCGGCGAGATCGCCGCGGGCGCGGGGATCGTCCTGCACGAGCTCACCCCCACGAACGGCTCGCTCGAGTCCGCCTACATGCAGCTGACCGCCGACGAGGTCGAGTACCACTCCGAGAACCCCCTCGGCCACGTCGCCCAGGAGCAAGGAGCTCTGCGATGACCACGACCTTCGCCCCCGCCACGCCGAACCCCGTGCGCCCCGTGTCCTTCGGACGCGTGCTCGGCTCGGAGTGGATCAAGCTGCGCACGGTCCGCGCGACCGTGTGGACCCTGTCGATCACCGTCCTGGTGATGGCCGGGCTCGCCGCCCTGACCGGGTGGAGCACGGTCCTCATGCGCGAGAGCGACATCGAGGTCGACGCGATCCTGCTCGACATGCACCCCGCCTCGATCGTGAACGGTGGGTGGTTCTTCGCCCAGCTCGTCGTGATCATCCTCGGCGTGCTGACCGTCACGGGCGAGTACGCGACGGGCATGATCCGCTCGACCTTCGCCGCGGTGCCCCGGCGCAGCCCCGCGCTGCTCGGGAAGGCCGCGGTGCTCTTTGCGACGGTGTTCGCGACCTCGGCGGTCGCGGTCGCACTGTCATGGCTCGTGAGCCTGCCGTTCCTCGGCCAGCTCGACATCTCGGTCGACCTCGCGAGCGCCGAGACGTGGCGCCTGCTCGGCGGCACCGCGCTGTACCTCGCGACGATGAGCGTGCTCGCCTTCGCGGTCGGGGCTCTTGTGCGGCACTCGGCGGGTGCGATCGCGATCGTCATCGGTCTTGTGCTCGTGATCGAGACGGTGCTTGCGAGCATCCCGCTGCGGATCTTCGAGCTCGTGAGCCCGTTCCTGCCCTCGAGCGCGGGCGGACGGCTCCTCATGGACGAGGTGAGCCTGTCGTTCGTGTCGAACCCGGACGCGCCCGTGCTCACGCCGTGGCAGGGCTACGCAGTGCTCGTCGGCTGGGTCGTGCTCCTGCTCGGCTCGGCCCTCCTGGTCACGCGTCGGAGGGACGCCTGACCACCTCGGGCGTCCCCGCCGGATGCCCGCAGCGCATGGCCCTACCCGGATGGCAGGGTAGGGCCATGCGCTCCTTGGTCGTCGCACAGGTCGCGTCATGACCCCTCCCGAGGAACCGCTCCTCACCGAGCTCAACGCCCGCCGGCTCGGGCCCGTGCGGCGCTTCTTCGTGCGCCACCCGGTCGTCATGGACGTCGTCGTCATGCTGTGGTTCGGGCTGCCTGGCCTGGCGACCGTGATGTTCATGGCGACCCCGTTGCGGACCGACCGCGCCCTCGTGCCGACGGCCCTGCACGGCTGGATCGCACTGGCCGGGATCGTGCTCGGCGTTGCGGCCCTGTACCTGCGCCGCAAGCGTCCGATCGAGGTGCTCGTCGCCGTCACCGCGCTCGGGGTCGCGATGCTCGCGACGACCGGGGTCACGCAGGGCTTCGAGCTCGCGTTCGCCCTCGCGCTCTACGCGGTCGCGGCGTCCCGCCCACCCGGGGTCACGTGGCTCGCGTTCGCCGCATCGACGCTCGCGATGTGCCTCGCGGTGTGGGTGTGGGACGTGTCCACGCCGGTGGCCGCCCCGGAGAGCGCGATCGCCCCCGTGACCGACGCCCAGGTGCGTTGGGCCTCGATCGTGCTCATCACGATCGGGGCGCTCCTCGCGGTCGCGATCGGCACGAGCGCGCGCAACCGGCGCCTGCACATCGCCGACCTCGTCGCACGCACGAACGCGCTCGCCCGTGACCGCGACCAGCAGGCCCAGCTCGCGCGGGCGGCCGAGCGCAGCAGGATCGCCCGCGAGATGCACGACGTCGTCGCGCACTCGCTCTCGGTCATGATCGCGCTCGCCGACGGCGCCCGCGCGTCCCTCGCGAAGAAGCCCGACCGTTCACGCGTGGCCCTCGAGGAGCTCGCGAGCACGGGCCGCACCGCGCTCGCCGACATGCGCCGCGTGCTCGGGGTGCTCGAGGAACCGCGCACGGACTTCGAGCCGCAGCCCGACGCACGCGACCTGGTCGAGCTCGTCGACCGCTTCCGCGCGGCGGGCCTGCCCGTCACGACCCGGGGCTTGCGCACCCCGCTCCCCGAGGACACGGGTCTGCAGCTCGCGGTGTTCCGCATCGTCCAGGAGTCGCTCACGAACACCCTGCGCTACGCGCCGACCACGACGCGCGTGCACGTCGAGATCGGGGCGACCCGCAAGGGCATCGAAGTGACCGTGACCGACGAGGGGGGTGGCACGGGGGTGGTCGGCACCTCGACGGGTGGGACGGGACGCGGCGTGATCGGGATGCGCGAGCGGGTCGGGGTGTACGGGGGCGTCGTCGAGGCCGGACCGTGGGGCTCAGGCTGGCGCGTGCACGCCGAGCTACCGTGGGCAGGGCGCGACCATGCACGCACCCGGCCCGCCGAGACGAGCCCCGAGGCAGACTTCGACGACGGCGCCCCCGCGGACGTCACGGATTGGGCGGCGCCAGGGGGATGGGACCCGAGGAGGAACAGGTGACGAGGCTGCTGCTCGCCGACGACCAGGCGCTCATCCGCATGGGCTTTCGCATGGTGCTCGAGGCCGAGGACGATCTCGAGGTGGTCGGCGAGGCGGACGACGGTCGCTCCGCCGTGAGCCAGGCGGTCGCGCTGCGTCCGGACGTCGTCCTCATGGACGTGCGCATGCCCGGCATGAACGGGATCGAGGCGACCGAGCGGATCGTGGCCGAGGTGCCCGAGGCGAAGGTGCTCATCCTGACGACCTTCGACCTCGACGAGTACGCCTTTGCGGGGCTGCGTGCGGGTGCGAGCGGCTTCCTGCTCAAGAACGCCGAGCCGGCCGAGCTGGTCGGGGCGATCCGTGCGGTCGCGGCGGGCGACGCCGTGATCTCCCCGCGCGTGACGCGCCGCATGCTCGAGATGTTCTCCGACCACCTGCCCGCGACGGGTGAGGCGCCCTCGGGAGCGGACCCGCGCCTGGCCGAGCTCACCCCGCGCGAGGTCGAGGTGCTCAAGGCGGTCGCGGAAGGCCTGTCGAACGCCGAGGTGGCCGATCGGTTGTTCCTCTCCGAGGCGACCGTCAAGACGCACGTGGGCCGCATCCTCGCCAAGCTCGGTGTGCGCGACCGCGTCCAGGCCGTGATCCTCGCCTACGAGACCAAGCTCGTCGGCTGACCCACCCCGGCCCCACCCCGAGGTGGAACGTCCCCGCCCCATGTGGAACGTTCCTGCCGCCAAGCGGAACGTTCCTGCCGCGCGTGGAACCTTCCTGCCGCGCGTGGAACCTTCCTGCCCCCCGCGGAACGATCCCGCTCTGATGTGGAACGAACGAGTCCCGCAACCCCCTCGAGTGGAACGATCGTGCGCCAGAACGTTCCACATCAGGAATGCGATCGGGGGACGGCCATGGACGCGTGCCCCGGGCAGGGATGTTCGGGGCCCTGGGCAGGATGTTCGGGGCCACGGCAACGGGCACCCGGGGTCGTGGATGCACGAGGGCCCCGCCCGGGTGACCGGACGGGGCCCTCGCAGCAGCGGCTCAGGCGCCGCGCGAGTCGATGATGTCTACCACGAACACGAGCGTGTCCCCACCCTTGATGCCCGCCTGCGGGACGCCGCGGTCGCCGTAACCGAGGTGCGAGGGGATGCTCAGCAGCACACGCGAGCCGATCGCCTGGCCCACGAGCCCCTCGTCCCAGCCGCCGATCACCGCACCGACGCCGATCGGGAAGGTGATCGAGGACCCACGGTCGTAGGAGTTGTCGAAGACGTGACCGCCCCAGGACTGACCCAGGTAGTTGACCTCGAGGTCGTCGCCGGCCTCGACGAGCGAGCCGGTGCCCTGCGAGAGCACCTTGACCTGGAGGTCGGCGGGGGCGCCGCCGTCGGGGAAGGTCAGGGTCGGCTTCTCGCCGAAGGATCCGGTCGCGGTGGGCAGGTTCGCGGACATGAGCTACCTCTCGTCGGGAGCGGCCGGTTCTGGCCGTCCTCTATCGTGCCTGACTCGGCCGCGCACCGCAGGCGCGGCCCGCCCGCCGGCGCCCTCCGGCCGACGACGGCGCGTCGCACCTTGCCTCGATGACGCCCACCGTTCAGCGGCCGAGGTGCGTGCGCACCCACTCGCGCTGCCGCGCCCACTGGTAGCCCTGACCACCCTCGTGCCCGTTGAAGGGATAGACGGTCATGTCCTTCGTGGGCCCGCCCGTGAGCTCGCCCCACACGTTGAACGCGGCGTAGACGGTCGAGGGCGGGCAGATCATGTCCATGAGCGCAACAGAGAACAGCCCCGGGGCGTTCGCCCGCCGAGCGTGGGACACCGCGTCGAAGTACGACAGGGTGCGCAGGACGCGCTCGGTCTGGTCGCGGCGCACCGCGAGGTACTTGACGATCTCGCCGTACGGGAAGGCGTCGGTGATCTCGATCGCGCGGCGGAAGTGCGACAGGAACGGCACGTCGGGCATCGCGGCGGCGAGCCCGTCGCTGAGGCCCGCGGCGGCGATCGTCATGCCGCCGCCCTGCGACCCGCCCGTGACGGCGACCTTCTCGGGGTCGACGCCGTCGATCGTGCGTACCGCGTCGACCGCGCGGACCGCGTCGACGAAGACCCTGCGGTAGAAGTACGTCTCAGGGTCCTCGATCCCCTGGGTCATCGAGCCGGGCGTCGCGGGGCCCGTGCCGACGGGGTCCGGGGTGTCCCCGCCCTCGCCCCAGCCGGCGCCCTGCCCGCGGGTGTCCATGAACAGGTGCGCGTAGCCCGCGCTCGGCCACTGCGTGTGCTGGAACGGCAGCCCGCGCCCGCCCCCGTAGCCGTTGTACTGGACGACGGTCGGCAGCGGCCCGGCGGCGCCGCGCGGCCGGGTGAACCAGGCCTTGATCGGGTGCCCGCCGAAGCCCGCGAAGGTCACGTCGAACACCTCGACCAGCTCGAGCCCCGCGTCGACCGGCTCGAGACGGACGTCGACGTCGTGCGCGCGCGCCTCGGCGACGGTTGCGCTCCAGAACTCGTCGAAGTCGGCCGGCTCGGCGAGCTCGGCGCGGTAGGCCTGGAGCTCGGCGAGCGGCAGGTCGAAGCGGGCCACGGAATCTCCTTCGATCAGGTGGTGTCGGACAGGGCGGTTCAGCGCGTCTTCTGCGCGCCCGAGATGAAGCCGAGCAGGTCGTGGCGCGTGATCACGCCCACGGGGTCACCGTCGCCCACGACGAGCAGCGCGTCGGCCTTCGTGAGCGCGCTGCGCGCGGAGTCGACGCTCTCGCCCACGCCGATGAGCGGCATGGGCTCGCCCATGTGCCTAGAGACGGGCTCGGCGAGCGCGCCGTCGTCGGCGAACACCGCGGCGAGCAGCTCGGCCTCGGTCACGGCCCCCGCGACCTCGCCGATCTTGACGGGTGGCTCGGCGCCCACGACCGGTAGCACCGAGACGCCGTACTCGCGCATGACACCGATCGCGTCGTGCACCGTCTGGGTCGGGTGGGTGTGCACGAGGTCGGGCAGCGAGCCGTCCTTCGTGCGCAGCACGTCGGCGACCGTGTGACCGCCGTCGGCCGCGAGGAAGCCGTACGAGCGCATCCACGCGTCGGAGAAGATCTTCGACATGTAGCCGCGGCCCGAGTCGGGCAGCAGGACGACGATCACGGCCTTCTTCGCGGCCTCGGGGTCCTCGTCCTCGAGGCGGCGCGCGAAGCGCAGGGTCGCCTCGACCGCCATGCCGCACGAGCCGCCCACGAGCAGGCCTTCCTCACGCGCGAGCCGGCGGGTCATCGCGAAGGAGTCGGCGTCGGAGACCGCGATGATCTCGTGCGGGACCTCGGGGTCGTACGCGCCGGGCCAGAAGTCCTCGCCGACGCCCTCGACGAGGTAGGGGCGCCCGTCGCCGCCGGAGTACACCGAACCGGCCGGGTCGGCACCGATCACGTAGACCTCGCCACCGTCCTCGGGTGCGCGGTCCTTCGAGACGTCCCGCAGGAATCGGCCCGTCCCGGAGATCGTCCCGCCCGTGCCGACCCCCGCGACGAAGTGCGTGACCTTGCCGTCGGTGTCGCGCCAGATCTCCGGGCCGGTGGACTCGTAGTGCGCCGCGGGGCCGTTGAGGTTGAAGTACTGGTTGGGCTTCCAGCCGCCGGGCGTCTCGGCCGCGAGGCGGTCGGAGACGGAGTAGTAGGAGTCGGGGTGGTCGGGCGGGACCGCGGTCGGGGTCACGACGACCTGCGCCCCGTAGGCCTCGAGCACGTCGCGCTTGTCCTGCGAGACCTTGTCGGGGCACACGAAGATGCAGCGGTAGCCCTTGCGCTGGGCGACAAGCGCGAGGCCGACGCCCGTGTTGCCGCTCGTGGGCTCGACGATCGTCCCGCCTGGCTTGAGCTCGCCCGAGGCCTCGGCGGCCTCGATCATCTTCTCGGCGATGCGGTCCTTCACGGACCCGCCGGGGTTGAGGTACTCGACCTTCGCGAGGATCGTCGCGCTCAGCCCCTCGGTGACCTTGCTCAGCCGCACGAGCGGGGTGTCGCCCACGAGCTCGGAGATGTGCTCCGCGTACCGCATCAGTCGATCAACTCCTCAGGCCCCCTGGGTGAACTGTGTGAAGAACCAGAAGAAGATCGCCACCGCGAGCACGACGGCGACCCCGATCCAGCACGCGACGACGATCTTGCGTCGCAGCGAGAGCGCGGGCCCGATGAAGCGGCCCGCCGCGGCGCCCAGCGCGAAGGTCGACCCGAGGTAGACCCCGCCGAAGGCTGCGCCGAGCGCAGGGGAGACGATCACGCCCGCCTCCTGGTAGGCCGGCGTCGAGCCGAGCCACGTCACGAGGGAGAACCCGAGCAGGCCGCCCCACACCCCGAAGAGCACGAACGCGACGCCCGTGAAGACGAGCGTCGCGCGCGCGTGCGCGAGGCGCCGCGTGCGCTGGTCGAGGAAGATCGCCAGCGGCGTCCCGAGCACGAGGGTCAGGCCGATCGTGACCATCGCGAGCAGCAGGAACAGCATGGGCTGCACGAGGACGAGTCCGAGCATCGCCTCGGCGATCAGCATGACCGTGAGCGCAGCACCGAGCCCCGCGACGAGCTGGGCTCGCGGCGGGGTCGGCTCGGCGTGCTGGGGGAACCCGCGGAAGAAGTGGTGGTCCGGCAGGTTGGTCGGGTTGGTCATCTAGTCGCGGAAGATCGCGATCAGACGCAGGAACTCGATGTAGAGCCACACGAGCGTCACGACGAGCCCGAAGGCCGCGCGCCACGCCATGGTGCGCGGGGCGCCGCCCTCGACACCGCGCTTGATGTAGTCGAGGTCGACGATGAGCGAGGCGGACGCGAGCCCGACCGCGACGAGGCCGATGATGATCCCGAGCGGGCCGTTGCGCAGCGGCCCGAACCCCTCGGACGCGATGAAGAAGGACAGCACGAAGTTGGTGAGCGCGAAGACGAGGTAGCCGCTCACCGCGACGATGAGCCAGCGCGTGAACTTCGGTGTGACCCGCACGCGGCCCGAGCGGAACAGGAACAGGCACGCGGCGAAGGTCGCGACGGTCGCGAGGATCGCCTGCATGACGATGCCCTGCCACGCGGCCTCGAAGAACGCCGAGATCCCACCGAGGAACACGCCCTCGAACGCCGCGTACGCCATGATGAGCGCGGGGCTCGGGGTCTTCTTGAACGCGTTGACGAGGCCGAGGACGAGACCGCCCACGAGCCCGAACCAGAACAGCTGGGGGGCGAGCATCCACGTCGCGGCGCCCGTGACGACGATCACGGCGAACATCGCCGCGGTGCGCACGATGACGTCGTCGTAGGTCATCCGGCCCGTCTCGCGCGGGGTCGCGGCGGGCTGGCCGTACATCTGCTCGAGCGTCGCGGCGTCGACCGTCGCGTGGGTCGCGCCCGCGCCGCGCCCGTTGAACACGGGGTCGCGGCTGAAGACAGGGTTGCTCATGACGTTCCTCTCGGTCCGGCAGCGCACGGTGGCGACCACCTCGGTGCTGGGAACACTCTACGTGGCGGGGGTGACCGGCCGAGGCGCGAAGGGGTGCGAACCGGCAGGTAGGGTCGATCGGGCACGGAAGGAACCCATGACCCGCACGCCTCCTCGCCCCGCTCCCGCCGACGACGCCGCCCGGCTCGCCTCGCGCCTGAGGTCACTCACGCGGATGCGGCCCGTGCAGCACCTCGCGGTCGCGCTCGTCGACGGTGGCACGGTCGCGTACGCGGGCCAGGACGCGAACGAGCGCTCGGACCTCGAGATCGGTTCGGTCACGAAGGGCCTCGTGGGTCTTCTGCTCGCCGACGCGGTCGAGCGTCGCGAGGTGAGCCTGACCACGACGCTCGGCGAGCTGCTCGACCTCGGCGGTGCGCCCGCCTCGCGCGTGACGCTCGAGTCGCTCGCGACGCACTCCTCGGGCCTTCCTGCTCTCCCTCGGGGCCTCGCGCTGCGTGGCACGTGGGAGCACGTCCGCGGCCGCAACCCCTACGCGGACCTGGGCCCGGACGCCGTCGTCGGCGCGCTGCGCGAGACGAGGGTGGGCCGCGCCGTGCCGCGCTACTCGAACTTCGGCTTCGCATGTCTCGGCCTTGCGCTCGCCGCCGCGGCCGGGACGACCTTCCCCGCGCTGCTCGCGCGCCGCGTGCTCGAGCCGCTCGGGATGCGCGACACCTCCATTCCCGCCTCGCCCGCCGAGATCCGCGACGGTGCCCTGCGGGGGCACAGCGGACGCGGTGCGCCGCGCGCCCCGTGGACGATGACCGGCTACGCCCCCGCGGGCGGGGTGCGCTCGTCCGCGCGCGACATGGCCCGCCTCGTCGCGGCGTTGCTCGACGGCTCGGCACCCGGGACGGGGGCGCTCGAGCCGCGCGCAGACTTCCAGCGCGGCCTGCGCATCGGGCTCGCGTGGATGACGAGCGCGGACCGCACGGGCCACGAGCTCACGTGGCACAACGGCATGACGGGGGGCTTCGCCTCGATCGTCACGCTCGACCGCGCGGCGGGCCGGGGTGCGGTCGTGCTGAGCGCGAGCAGCCGGATCGTCGACGACGTCGGTCGCGCCCTCCTCTCCCCCGAGACCGCCCGCTGAGGCCCTGGAAGGTTCTGCATGATCGGTGTCCCTGTCTCGATGCTCGACCTCGCGACCGTCGGTCCGGGCGAGTCCTTCCGCGAGGCGCTCGCCGCCTCGGTCACGCTCGCGCAGGAGGCCGAGCGGCACGGCTACACGCGCGTGTGGTACGCCGAGCACCACAACATGGCCTCGATCGCCTCGTCGGCGACCGCGGTGCTCATCGCGCACGTCGCGGCCCACACCTCGCGCATCCGCCTCGGCGCGGGGGGCGTCATGCTGCCCAACCACGCCCCGCTCATGGTCGCCGAGCAGTACGGCACGCTCGCCGAGCTGCACCCCGGACGGATCGACCTCGGGCTCGGTCGCGCTCCCGGGACGGACCCGCGCACGATGCGCGCCCTGCGCCGGGACGCGAGCGCGGCAGACACCTTCCCGCAGGACGTCCTCGAGCTCCAGGGCTACCTACGCGGCGAGTCGCTGATCCCGGGTGTCGACGCGTTCCCGGGCAAGGGCACCGACGTTCCGCTGTTCATCCTCGGCTCCTCGCTGTTCGGTGCGACACTCGCGGCCCGGCTCGGGCTGCCCTACGCCTTCGCCTCGCACTTCGCACCCGCCGCGCTCGACGAGGCGTGCGCGCGCTACCGCGCGCAGTTCGAGCCGTCCGAGCAGCTCGCCGAGCCGTACCTGGTCACCGCGATGAACGTGATCGCCGACGACGACGCCGCACGCGCGGTCCGCCAGCAGGAGGAGGTGCTGCGGGCCCGCGTCGCGCTCGTGCTCCCGCCGGGCACGCGGGTGACCGAGGAGCAGGCCGACGAGATCCTCGCCTCGCCGCACGGCGACCGGTTGCGCCAGATGATGACGCACACCGCGGTCGGCACGGGCGCCCAGGCCGCCGAGCAGGTCACGGCGTTCGCCGAGCGCACGGGCGCCGACGAGGTCATCGTGAGCCACCCCGGGCTGCGAGCCGAGGACCGTCTGCGGTCGGTGCGACTGCTCGGCGAGCACCTCGGCTGAACCGCGTGCCCCCGGCAGGGCTCGAACCTGCACTGGGCCGGGTTTAAGCCGGCTGCCTCTTCCAGTTGGGCTACGAGGGCGCGCGCCCATCTTCCCACCGGCACGCTCGCCGGTGGGGCTGACCGCTCAGCGCTCGGCCCTCTCCGCGGTGCGCGAGTCCTTCTTCGCGGTGCCCGCGGCCTGGTCGGCCTGGTTGGGCGTCTTGCTCCGCTTGGGCCCGCCCTTCTTCGCAGGCACGGCCGCAGCGAGGAACTCGTGGCGCGGGTCGTGCATGACGTTGCCGAGCGCGACGACCTCGCGGCGGAACAGCAGGGTCGCGGTCCACCCGGCCATGATCTTGAGCTTGCGGTCGAGCGTGGGCATCGCCGAGAGGTGGTACGTGCGGTGCAGGACCCAGGCGAGGAAGCCACGCACCTTGAAGCGCCCGAACATCTGGGCGACGCCCTGGTAGGTGCCGAGCGAGGCGACCGCGCCGACGTTCTTGTGCGAGTAGTCGCGCACCTCGGCGCTGCGCAGGACGCGTGCGAGGTTCTCCCCGAGGTGGGTCCCCTGGCGCACCGCGTGCTGCGCGTTGGGCGGGCAGATCTGACCGGGGTTGACGAGGTCGGGCACGGCCGCGCAGTCACCGCCCGCGTAGGCGTCGGGGACGACGGTGCCGTCCTCGGTCACGACCTGGAGCGCGGCGTTCGTGCGGACCCGGCCGTGCTCGTCGAGCGGCAGGTCGGAGCTCGCGAGCACGGGGTTCGCCTTGACGCCGGCCGTCCACACGATCGTGTCCGACTCGAACTCGGTCCCGTCCGAGAGCTTGACGTGGCCGCCCTCGCACGAGTCGAGGAAGGTCGACAGGTGGACCTCGATGCCGCGCTTGCGCAGCTGCTCGAGGGTGTAGCCGCCGAGCTCCTCGCTCACCTCGGGAAGCACGCGGTAGCTGCCCTCGACGAGCACGAAGCGCAGGTCCTCGGGGCGCATCCCGGGGTGCACTCGGACCGCGTAGCGGGCCATGTCCTCGACCTCGCCGAGCGCCTCGATGCCCGCGAAGCCGCCGCCTACGAAGGTGAAGGTGAGCATGCGCCGTCGCAGGTCCGCGTCCCACGTCGAGGCCGCGAGGTCGATGCGGCCGAGCACGTGGTTGCGCAGCGAGATCGCTTCCTCGACGTGCTTGAAGCCGATGCCGTGCTCCGCAAGGCCCGGGATCGGAAGCGTGCGCGCCACCGAGCCGAGCCCGACGATGAGGTGGTCGTAGCTGACCCAGTACGGCTCGCCGACCGCGGGGGTGACCTCGACGCGCCGCTCGGCGTGGCGGATCTGGGAGACCTTGCCCTGCAGGGTCGTGACGCCCTTGAAGGCCTTGTGGAACGGTGCGACCACGTAGCGCGCGTCGATCGACCCGGCTGCCGCCTCGGGCAGGAAGGGCGCATAGGTCATGTAGGGGCGCGGGTCGACGACGACGATCGAGGCGTCCCGGCGCGCGAGGCGGCGACGCAGCCGCCGGGTCGCGTACAGCCCGAGGGATCCACCTCCGAGGACGAGGATGCGCGGCGACTTCCGCGGGCGGCCGGTGTCGGGGACGCGCGTCAGCTCGGGGCTCGTGGTCATGTTTTCACGGTACGCGTCGGGTCATTGCTTGCCCAGCCCAGCCGCATGATTCCGCCGTTCTTGCCCGGTGAGATCGGTCACCCCGGGCGCGCTGCCCGGCCGGGGAGGGCGGTGGCCACGCCTAGCTCGCGACCGAGAGCGCGATCCCGTCGAGGATGTCGTGCTCGCTCGTCACGACCGCCCCGAGCTGCCCGCCCGCCGCGGCGACCTCCTCGCGCACCCGCTCGACCACGAGCGCCCACACGAGCGCCCCGGCACCGATCACGTCGACGCGCCCGGGGTGCATGAACCCGAGCTCGGCACGCTCGGCGCGCGGCATCGCGAGCAGCTCGCGCGCCGCAGCGAGCACCGTCGTGGGCTCGAGGGCGGCGCCGTCGATCCGCTGGGGGTCGTAGGTCTCCAGACCCAGTGCGTGCGCCGTGACGGTCGTGACCGAGCCCGCGAGTCCCACGAGGGTCGCGGTCCGTGCGAGGTCGACCTGCGCGGCGACCTTGTCGAGGGCGGCGCGCACGTCGGCCGAGGCGGCCTCGACCTGCTCGGGCGTGGGTGGGTCGCCCGCGAGGCGGCGCTCGGTGAGCCGCACGCAGCCGACGTCGGCCGAGGCAGCGCTCTCGACACCGCCCGAGCCGAGCACGACCTCGGTCGACCCTCCCCCGATGTCGACCACGAGGAACGGGCCAGGGTGGGCACCCGCGAGCACGCTCGTCGCACCCCGAAAGCTCAGCTCGGCCTCCTCGCGACCGCTGACGACCTCGGGCTCGACGCCGAGGATCTTGCGCACCCCCGCGACGAAGACGTCGCTGTTGGACGCGTCCCGGGACGCCGAGGTCGCGACGAAGCGCACCCGCTCGGCACCAAGCTCGGCGATGACCTCGCCGTAGCGGCGCGCCGCCTCGAAGGTCCGCTCGAGCGCCTCGGGCGCGAGCATCCCCGTGCGGTCGACCCCCTGCCCGAGCCGCACGATCTCCATCCGACGGTCGAGGTCGCGCACCGTGCCCGCGAGCGGGTCGACGTCGGCGACGAGAAGACGGATCGAGTTGGTCCCGCAGTCGATCGCGGCCACGCGTGTCATGGGCTCCAGGGTGCCATCCGACGTGCCCCCCGCACGAGTCGGCTCACGCGGTCGAGACGGTCGAGAACGCGTGCCCCTCCTGGATCGCGTCCAGGTCGATCCACACGCCGATCTGCGTCGCCTCCCCCGCACCCCGCCCGCGGGTCGCGAGGAGCGAGCACAGGCGCCGCTCGGGGTCGGGGTCGCACTCGAGACTCACCACGAGGAAGCCCGCGTCACCGAGCTCGCGGGCCCACGCCTCGACGAGCGCGCGCCCGTCGCCGGGACCGACGAGCGTCGTGGCCCACGCGAGGCAGCCGTCGGCGTCCTCGCCCGTGCACTCGGCCTCGGCGAGCGCACCGGGGAGCTCGGCGACCTCCTCGGCGGTGATGCGCACGTCCGCGAAGCGCGCGGCCTCAAGACCCGGTTCGGCGACGAGGAGGTGGTCGGTGCCCTCGGCGTCCCACTCGACGACGACGGCCGTGCGCCCGAGCGCGAACGGCTCGCCCGAGGAGATCGTGGCCGGCACGTGGTCCCATGCAGCGACCGTGAGCTCCCCGCCCGCGACGGACGTCGTCGTCGTGCACTGCGAGTCGTGACGCGGGACGGACACGAGCGTGGTCCCGGGGTCGACGCGGGCGTCCGCGCCGCAGCGGGCCGGTTCGAGCTCGTGGCCCAGCTGCCGCAGGACGTCCGCGATCGACTCGACCGCCTCGGCCGGCGCGAGCTCGGTGCGTGCGCAGCGCAGCCCGTACGTGCCGCACGCCGCCTGCCACTCCTCGAAGGACTCGGGCAGGGGCATCGCCCGCACGCCGTGGGACACCTCGCGCACCTCGCGGCTCGCGACGAGCCCGGTCACGGCGTCGTACGAGGCGAGGCCCGTGCCGACCACGAGCAGGGCGACGACGGCGAGCACGCCTGGCCGGCGCCACCACGGCGGGACCGGGCCGCGCGCCTTGAACGTCGAACGGCTCAGCACGTGCACCGGTCGGGGCGCCACTCGGGCGCGAGGAGCTCGAGCGCCTCGTCCCCCACGGGGTTGACCCCGGGCCCGGCTGCGAGCGCGTGCCCGACGAGCGCGTGCAGGCACTTGACCCGGTCGGGCATGCCTCCCGCCGAGACGCCCGCGATCTCCTCGACCTGCCCGAGCTCGGCCCGCGCGGCGAGGTAGTGCTCGTGCGCGCGGCGGTAGGCCGCGGCGAGCTCGACGTCCTCGCGCAGCCGCTCGGTCCAACGCTTCATGATCCCGCTCGCCTCGAGCGTGCTCGCGGCCGAGACGGCCCCCGGGTGGGTCAGGTAGAAGGTCGTCGGGAACGGTGTGCCGTCGGGCAGCCGCGGTGCCGTCTTGACCACGAGGGGCCGCCCGCACACGCAGCGCGCCGCGATCTCGACCACACCACGCGCGGGCCGCCCGAGCTGGGCGTGCAGCTCGGCAAGGTCCCGCTCGGTGACCTCGGGGCCGCTCGCGTAAGGCTCGCTCACGCGCCCTCCTGAGGCTCGGACGCGCCGTCGGCGGCGTCGTCGTCAGCGGCGTCCGGCTCGGCGCCGTCGTCGGCCGTGCCCTCGTCCGTCGTGGTCGCGTCGACGCCTGGGCCGTCACCGCCCGCGTCCTTGACCGACTCCCAGATGCTCTCGAACCACGGCACGTCGCTCGCGGGCACGAGGATGCCCGACGACGGCGTCTCGGGCTCGGGTGCGCCCTCGGCCTCGGGGGCGATCTGCACGACCTCGGGATCGACGACGCGGTAGGCGACCTCGCCCGGGAGCACGAAGGCGAGGCGCTCACGCGCCTGGGCCGCGACGAAGGCGGGGTCCTCCCAGCGTTCGAGCTCGGCCGTGAGGAAGTCGTTGCGCTCACGCGCCTGCGCGACGTCGCGCTCGAGTGCCGCGACGTCCGCGCGCTGGGCGAGGAAGGCCCGCACTGTCGGCACCACGAGCGAGAACGCGAAGCCGACCACCACGAGCAGCACGAGCGAACGGACCGTCACGAGCCGCCGGCTCGGCTGGTGCGCCTCAGGGGTCCGCCGGCCCACCTGACCCGT
>JAJUHG010000017.1 GCA_029267995.1 Micrococcales bacterium | reverse complement strand
GAAGCGCACGCGCCCATACCGGCCGCAGACAAACGGAAAGGTCGAGAGATTCCATCGGACGATGGCCGACGGCTGGGCCTATGCCCGCTGCTACCAGTCAGAGCAAGAGCGCCGGGACGCGCTCAAGGCGTGGCTGCACCACGACAACCACCATCGGCCCCACACTGCCTGCGCCAATCAGCCGCCCTTCACACGATTGATCAACGTGTCCGGTCAGTACATCTAGTGCCCCATGTGGAGCCCCTCGGCGTCGAAGGTGCTCCGGGGACCCCCGAGGCGGAGGGGGTCCTCGCTCGGGCCACCCCGGGGGCAAGACTCCAGACGCGACGAGGGCCGCCCCACCGAGTGGTGGGACGGCCCTCGAGGGAACAAGCTCAGAGTGCGGGGACGATGAGGCCCTTCGCGGCACGGGCACGCTCGAAGCGGGCGGCCGCGTCGGCCCAGTTGACGATGTTCCACCAGGCAGCGACGTAGTCGGCCTTGACGTTGACGTAGTCGAGGTAGAACGCGTGCTCCCACATGTCGAGCACGACGACCGGGACGAGCCCGAGCGCGATGTTGGACTGCTGGTCGTAGAGCTGGACGATCACGAGCTTCTCGCCGACCGTGTCCCAGGCGAGGATCGACCAGCCTGAGCCCTGGATGCCGAGCGCGTTCGCGGCGAAGTGCTTCTTGAAGCCCTCGAAAGAGCCGAAGAACTCGTCGATCGCGGCCGCGAGCTCGCCCTCGGGCTCCCCGCCTTCGGGGGAGAGGTTCTGCCAGAACACCGAGTGGTTCACGTGCCCGCCGAGGTTGAACGCGAGGTTCTTCTCGAGCAGGTTCACCGAGCCGAGGTTCCCGGACTCACGCGCCTCCGCGAGCTGCTCGAGCGCCGTGTTCGCCCCCGCGACGTACGCCGCGTGGTGCTTGTCGTGGTGCAGCTCCATGATGCGGCCCGAGATGTGCGGCTCGAGCGCGGCGTAGTCGTAGGGGAGGTCGGGAAGGGTGTACTCAGCCATGACTGTCTAGCCTCCTGTCGATGCCGGGTGGCCCCGGCTCTGTCCAATCCAACCTAGCCAGCGCGTCGAGTGTTCCGCGCGCCGAGGTCCGTCTCAGCCCGCGGACCTGCGGTGACGTCGCACTCAGCGGTCCGAGGTGGCCTCGACGTCCACGGTCGTCGAGGTGCTCTCCTCGGCGGGCAGCGCGGCGCTGTGCCGGCCCCCACCCTCGAGGAGGGCGTGGTGCTCGGCCTGGTGCGCACGTGCCGCCGCGAGCTCCTCGGCCGAGACCGGCTCGATGCGGTCCGCGTAGAAGAACTCCGAGAGGCGCCGCCGGATGCGGTCCGCCCGGTACCCCTTGCGACGCACCCCGCGCGAGTCCTCCGCCGGCTCGATCTCGATCGGTCGGGGGGAGGAGTAGTTGACGCGCAGCCACAGCTCGTGCTCGTCGAGAGGCTTGTGCACCTCGATGTACTCGCCGTGCGCGAGCCGCACGATCGTCGCGGACTCGTGGCCGTGCAGCACGAGGTCGCGGTCCCGGCGCTGGAGACCGAGGCAGATGCGCTTGGTGATCCAGAACGCGAAGACCGGCGCGACGAAGAACAGCACGCGGAACGCCCAGGTGATGTCGTTGAGGGACATCTCGAAGTGCGTCGCGATGAGGTCGTTCGCACCCGCGAGCACAAGGATGAAGAAGGCCGTCACGATCGCGACACCCGCAGCCGTGCGGGTCGGGGCGTTGCGCGGACGGTCGAGCACGTGGTGCTCGCGCTTCTCACCCGTCGCGTAGGCCTCGAGGAAGGGCCAGGCCCCGAGCACCGTGAACAGCAGGCCCGGGATGACGACCGCCGGGATCAGCACGTTGAGCGAGAGGGTGTACCCGCCGATCACGTACTCGGTCTGTCCTGGCATGAGTCGCAGCGAACCTTCGAGGAACAGCATGTACCAGTCGGGCTGGGCACCCGCCGAGACGGGAGAGGGGTCGTACGGTCCGTAGTTCCAGACCGGGTTGATCTGGATCGTCGCGGCCATGAGCGTGATGAGGCCGAAGACGATGAACGCGAAGCCACCCGCCTTCGCCGTGTAGACCGGGAAGAGGGGGAAGCCCACGACGTTGCCGTCGGTGCGCCCCGAGCCCGGGAACTGCGTGTGCTTGTGCAGCACGACGAGGAACAGGTGCAGGCCGATCAGCGCGAGGATGAGTCCGGGCACGACGAGGATGTGCAGCGTGAAGAGTCTCGGGATGATGTCCGTCCCCGGGAACTCCCCACCGAACACGAAGTACGACATGTAGCTGCCGATGATCGGGATCGCCTTGACGACACCGTCGGTGATGCGCAGGCCGTTGCCCGAGAGCACGTCGTCCGGGAGCGAGTAGCCCGTGAAGCCGGCCGCGAGACCCAGGATCAGCAGCGTGAAGCCGACGACCCAGTTGAGCTCGCGCGGCTTGCGGAACGCGCCCGTGAAGAACACGCGGAGCATGTGGACCACGATCGCGGCCATGAACAGCAGCGCCGCCCAGTGG
Organism: Micrococcales bacterium; assembly: GCA_029267995.1. Lineage (GTDB taxonomy): Bacteria > Actinomycetota > Actinomycetes > Actinomycetales > Cellulomonadaceae > JAAYZM01. Next base: position 16,108 of record JAJUHG010000017.1, on the reverse strand, counting down.
TGGATCTGGCGCATGAGCAGGCCGCCGCGCACCTCGAAGGACAGGCGCAACGTCGAGGCGAAGGCCTCCGACATCTCGACGCCGTGCATCGGGGCCCACGGACCCTCGTAGTGCACCTCGGTCATCGAGGGGACGAAGAACATCGTCAGGAAGATGCCCGAGCCGAGCAGGACGACGAACGAGAACAGTGCGATCTCGCCGAGCAGGAACGACCAGTGGTCGGGGAAGATCTTGCGGGCGAAGTTCTTGACCGCGACACCGATCCCGGTGCGCTGGTCGAGGAAGTCCGCCGTCCCTGCGGAGGCCCTTTCGAGCCGGGTGGTCGTCACTTCACGCGCTCCCAGAAGCTCGGTCCGATCGGTTCGGAGAAGTCGTCCGTCGCGATGAGGTAACCCTCGTCGTCGACCGTGATGGGCAGCTGCGGCAGTGCACGCTTCGCGGGACCGAAGACGACCTTCGCCCCGTCCGCGACGTCGAAGGTCGACTGGTGGCACGGGCACAGCAGGTGGTGGGTCTGCTGCTCGTACAGGGCGACGGGGCAGCCGACGTGGGTGCAGATCTTCGAGAACGCGACGATGCCGTGGTAGGAGCCCTCGGTGTGCTTGAGGTCGCGCTCGTCGAGCCGCACGAGGAGGACGACGGCCTTCGCCTTCTCGTCCATGAAGCTCTGGTCGCTCTCGAGCTCGTCGTGGTGGAGGCCCTCGGGGATGACGTGCACGACCGAACCGATCGTCACGTCGGCCGCGCGGATCGGGCGATACGTCGGGTCGGTCATCAGACGCGTCCCGCGGCGCCACATCGTGTGCCGGAACTTCGAGACGTCCCAGTCGGCACCGACGTTGCCGATCAGGGGGAGCGCGACGGGAAGGGGAAGCAGCGCGAGGGCCGTGATGAGCCCGCCCTTGAGCGCGCTGCGGCGAGCGATGCCCGAGTCCGCAGCGCCCTCCTTGAGGACCTCGACCGCAGCGGCCCGGTCCTCGTCCGAGCTGCGCTGGGGGTGACGCTCCTCGACCTTCTCGTGGTCGTTCATGATCGACTTGGCCCAGTGCACCGCGCCGAAGCCGATCCCCGCGAAGCAGAACGCGAGGCCGAGCCCGAGGAACATGTTCGACTGCTGGATGCTCGAGACGGACTCGCCCGGGGGGAACGCGAAGTAGGCGACGATGACGCCGATCGAGCCGAGCACCGACAGGCCGAACAGGGCCGCGACGATCCGCTCGGACCGCTTCGACGCCTTCGGGTCGGTGTCCCCGAGCCGGGGCTGGTGAGGCGGCAGGCCCGGGTCGACGACGCCCTCGGGCGCGTGCGTCACCACGAGCTCGTCGTGACGGGGGGTGTCGTTCGTGCTCACGAGGACTTCGCTCCGATCCACACTGCGCAGGCGATCAGCAGCCCCATGCCGACGATGAAGGCCCACATGCCCTCGCCGACGGGGCCGATCTGACCGAGGTCGAGACCACCCGGGGCGCCCTCCTTCTGGGCGTCGATGAAGGCGATGATGTCGCGCTTCTCCTCGGGGGTCAGGGTCATGTCGTTGAAGACGGGCATCGACTGCGGGCCCGTGGCCATCGCCGTGTAGATCGCGGCGGGGTCGGTGTTGAGCACGCTCGGGGCGTACTTGCCCTGGGTGAGCGCGCCGCCGGCGCCGCTCGCGGCGTGGCACATCGAGCAGTTCGTGCGGAACAGGGCCATGCCGGACGCCGGGTCACCCTTGGCCGGGTCGACCTGGTCCTCGGTCGGGATCGCCGGACCTGCGCCGAGCGAGGCGACGTACGCGGCGAGCTGACGCGTGGCCTCCTCGCCGAACTGCGGAGGCTTGGCCTCCGCCTGCGGGGCGTCCGCCTGCATCGGCATGCGCCCCGTGCTCACCTGGAAGTAGACCGACGCGGCCCCGACGCCCACGAGCGAGGGAGCGTTCTGCCGACCCTCGGCGTTGAGCCCGTGGCACGACGCGCAGTTCGCGGCGAACAGCTTGCGGCCGGCCTCGACGTCGTCGTCGGACTGCGTGACGACGGTCGCGTCGGCGCTCGTGGTCGCGAAGGCGGCGTACACGCCGCCCATCACGAGCAGCGCGAGCACGAGCAGGACGACCGGCGCCTGCCGGTGGTGCCTGCGGGCTGCGATGGCCTTCACAGATCGAACCTCGTCTCTGGGGTGGTGCGGTAAGGGGGTGCGGGGGTGAGGAACGTCACTTGAGCAGGTAGATCACGATGAACAGCGCGATCCACACGATGTCGACGAAGTGCCAGTAGTACGAGGTGACGATCGCCGTCGTGGCCTCGTGGTGGCCGTAGCGCTTCGCGGCGAACGAGCGCCCGAGCAGCAGGAGGAAGGCGATGAGCCCGCCGATCACGTGCAGGCCGTGGAAACCCGTCGTGAGGTAGAAGACCGAGCCGTAGGGGCTCGAGGCGATGGTCAGGCCCGCCGCGGAGAGCTCGGCGTACTCGAAGATCTGACCGGCGACGAAGACCGAGCCCATGATGTAGGTGAGCGTCATCCACTCGATCGAGCCCCACTTGCGCACGTCGAAGATCGACCCGCTGCGCACGGGCTGGAAGCGCTCGGCCGCCCACACGCCGAACTGGCAGGTGAACGAGGAGAGCACGAGGATCGTCGTGTTCGCGGCCGCGAAGGTCACGTTGAGCTTCGCCGTCTGCACCGCCCACTCCTCGGGGACCGAGGCGCGGAGCGTGAAGTACATCGCGAACAGACCCGCGAAGAACATCAGCTCGCTTCCGAGCCACACGATCGTCCCGACGGACACCGGGTTGGGCCGGCTCACGGAGATGTGGGCCCGGGGCGCTGGAGCAGTCATCGATGCAGACACGCTCGTCATTATGGCGGACTTTGGACCTAGGTGGGGACGCGTGGCCGGGCGCGCCGTCGTGGGGTTGGGCACAGCACCCCCGGGGCGTGCCAAGATTCCCTAGGAGAAGGACCTCAGCTCGAGCGACAGGACAGGATTTTCGATGGTCGACGACGTGACGCACGCGGGTTCCAACGTGACCAAGCGCATGCACCCGCCGCGGATTCTGCTCTACAGCGACGACGCGACGACCCGCGAGCGGGTCCGCCTCGCGGTGGGCAGCAGGCTCGAGCGCGGGGGCCCGAAGATCGAGTGGCTCGAGACCGCGACCCACGACGCCGTCGTGGCCGCCGCGGACGCGGGCGGGATCGACCTGCTGATCCTCGACGGCGAGGCTGCGCCCTCGGGCGGGATGGGCCTGTGCCGCCAGCTCAAGAACGAGATCTACCGCTGCCCGCCGGCGCTCGTGCTCACGGGACGCCCGCAGGACGCGTGGCTCGCCTCGTGGTCGCTCGCGGACGCGATCGTGGCTCACCCGCTCGACCCCGTCGAGGTGCAGCGGGTCGTCCTCGAGCTGCTCGCGGGGCCGGTCGCGGCGTGAGCGCACCGACCTGGCCCGACCTGCTCGCCCGGCTCGTCGCGCGGCAGGACCTCTCCGCGGACCAGGTCGCCTGGGCCATGGACGAGATCATGCTGGGCCAGGCGTCACCCGCGCGGCTCGCGGGGTTCCTCGTCGCGCTGCGCGCGAAGGGCGAGACCGTGACCGAGGTCACGGCGCTCGCCGACACGATGCTGCGCCACGCGGTGCGCATCGAGGTCCCGGGCCGCACGGTCGACATCGTCGGCTCGGGCGGGGACCGCGCGCACACCGTCAACATCTCGACGATGGCCTCGCTCGTCATCGCGGGGGCGGGGATCCGGGTCGTCAAGCACGGCAACCGCGCCTCGTCGTCGTCCTCGGGCTCGGCCGACGTGCTCGAGGCGCTCGGCATCCGGCTCGACCACGAGGTCTCGCGCGTCGCCCGGCTCGCCGAGGAGGTCGGGATCACGTTCTGCTTCGCGCAGGTCTTCCACCCCTCGTTCCGGCACGCGGGCGTCGCACGCAAGGATCTTGGGATCGCGACGACGTTCAACTTCCTGGGTCCGCTCACGAACCCCGCCCAGCCCGCGGCCACCGCGGTCGGGGTCGCCGACCTCGCGATGGCCCCGCTCGTCGCGGGGGTGTTCGCCGCCCGCGGCACCGACGCGCTCGTGTTCCGCGGCGACGACGGCCTCGACGAGCTCGCCCCGACCGCGCCCACGCGCGTGTGGGAGGTGCGTGACGGACAGGTGAGCGAGCACGTCCTCGACGCCCGCGCCGACCTCGGCCTGACCCCGCGCGACGTGGCCGAGCTGCGCGGCCAGGACGCGACCTACAACGCCGAGGTCGCGCGGCGGCTCCTCGCGGGCGAGCAGGGTGCCGTGCGCGACGTCGTGCTGCTCAACGCCGCGGCGGCGATCGTCGCCCACGGCGAGCTCGACGGCACGGTCGAGGGCCCGCTCGTCGAGCGCCTGCGCGCGGGCATGGACCACGCTGCGCGCGCGATCGACTCGGGCGCGGCCGCGGGTGTGCTCGAACGCTGGGCCGCCGCGTCGGGCGCCTGAGGTTCGCAGGCCCTTAGTCGTCGAGGCCGAGGTCGAAGGCCTGCTCGAGATCGGTGCGAGAGTACGCGCGGAAGGCGATGTACGTCTGCGTGCGGACGATGCCCTCGACCTTGGAGACCTGGTCCGCGATGACCTCGGCGAGCCGGTCGTGCTCGCGCACGCGCACGACGGCGATCAGGTCGATGTCGCCCGTGACGGAGTAGACCTCGCTTACCCCGGGGATCTCGGCAACCGCATCAGCGACCTCGGGGATGCGGTCGGCGACGGTGTCGATCAGGACGATGGCCGTGAGCATGGTGGGCTCCCTCGTGTCGGTCCGGGGTCAGCACCATCATGCCCGTCGACGGCGTCGGTCGGGCGCGACCGCGCGACCCACGCGGCGCCGGACTCAGTCCCGGAAGAGCTCGACGAGGCTCGCGAGATCCGCAGGGGCGCACGCGCTGTGCACGGGGCTCGCCCACGGTGCCTCGCCCGAGACCTCGACGAGGCGTACCCCGGGCGAGGCGAGCCACTCGAGGACGAGGTCGGCCTCCTCGGGGAAGCACGCGGGGGCGGGCGGGACGAGCGGGGAGACGTGCTCGGCCGAGGCACGCACCGAGGCCACGACGGCGTGCACGTCGGAGCCCCGTGGTGCGAGCGCCGCCCCGGCCAGGCGACCGTGCCGGACGACGACGATCTCCCATCCGCCCGAGTCGTCGGGACGCGCGGCGACGAGCTCGCTCGTCACGGCGAGCGGCGCGAGCCGTTGTGCCCGGCTCGCGCCGCGCAGGAAGGTCGCGAGCCGGTCACGCAGCGCCGCAGCCGCCTCGAAGTTCTCTGCCGTGGTCATCGCGGCGATGCTCCGCGCATGCGCCTCGACGACACGCGTCGGGTCGCCGAGCATGACCTCGCGCACCGCCTCGACGTCTGCGGGGTCGAGCGTCGTGCCCGTGCGCGTGCCCGGCACGAGTGGGCGGAAGGCCGCGAGGATCGCGTGCGCTGCCGTCGTCGCCTGGGTGCGCGAGGCGAACGGACCTATGTGCACGGCCCCCGCGACGACCTCGCGCACCGCGGAGAGGCGCGGTGTCGCGCCCTCGACGAGCCGCAGCCAGGTCGCACGCTGGGGAAACTTCGAACGTCGGTTGTAGCGCGGGGTGTGCTCGGCGATGAGCCGGATCTCGCGGACCCGCGCCTCGAGCTCGGTCGCGCACACGAGGGGGCGCACGCCGTGCGCGATCCGGACCATCTCACGGATCGCACGGCGAGACTCGGCCGCGGTGAAGTAGGTGCGTACCCGCGAGCGCAGCGACTTCGAGGTGCCGATGTAGAGCACCTCGTCCCCGGGTCCGAGGAACTGGTACACGCCGGGCGCCTCGGGCAGGGCGTCGGCCATCGCGCGCTTGCGCCGCACGTCCATCGGGACGTTGTCGCCCGCGGACGCGAGATCCTCGAGGTGCGTCACCCCGGCTCCCGCGAGGCGGCCGAGGAGCGCATGCAGGACGTCGACGGTCGCGCGCGCGTCGCTCAGGGCGCGGTGGTCGGGGGACACCTCGGTGCGGAACAGCGCGGCGAGCGTCGAGAGCTTGTGGTTGGGCGCCTCGTCGCGGGTCACGACGGCCCGCGCGAGGCGCACCGTGTCGACGACCTGGTTCCCCGGCCACGGATGTCCCGTGGCCCGTGCGGCGGCGCGCAGGAAGCCGATGTCGAACGGGGCGTTGTGCGCGACGAGGACCGCGCCCGTGACGAACTCGAGGAAGGAGGGGAGGACCTCGCTGATCGGGGGAGCTGGCAGCACCATCGCGTTCGTGATCCCGGTGAGCACGGTGATGCGTGCGGGGACCGCGACGCCGGGGTTGACGAGCGTCTGGAACTCCCCGAGGACCTCCCCGCCACGGACCTTGACCGCGCCGATCTCGGTGATCTGGTCGACGCCCGCGCGCCCGCCCGTGGTCTCGAGGTCGACGACGACGAAGGTGACCTCGTACAGCGGGAGGCCGAGGTCGTCGAGCGCGGGCTGGAAGGCGCGCGCCGCGGGGTCCAGGAGCGTCACGCGGAGACGGTAACCCGGGCCGCCGACACGAAGGCGCGGGCTCGGCCGGGCCGAGCCCGCGCCTCGAGCGCGTCGTGCGTGCGTGCTACTCGGCGGGCCCGCCCGAGCGCACGCCCTCGTACATCGCCTCGATCTCGCCCGCGAAGTCCTTGAGCACGAGCGTGCGCTTGACCTTGAGCGAGGGGGTCAGATAGTCGTTCGCGACCGTGAAGTCGCTCGTGAGGATCGTGTACTTGCGGATCGACTCGGCGCGCGAGACGGCCCGGTTCGCGCGCTCGACCGCAACGTCGAGGGCCTCGCGGACCGCGGGGTGCTCTGCCGCCTCCTCGACGCTCATCTCGGGCAGGTTGTGCACCTTGAGCCATCCGGGGAGCGCCTCGGGGTCGAGCGTGACGAGCGCGGCGATGAACGGCTTCTGATCACCCACGACGACGACCTGGCTCACGAGCGGGTGTGCCCGCAGCCGGTCCTCGAGCACCGCGGGGGCGACGTTCTTGCCCGCGGCCGTGACGATGATCTCCTTCTTGCGGCCGGTGATCGTGAGGAAGCCGTCCTCGTCGAGCGCGCCGATGTCGCCCGTGCGGAACCATCCGTCGACGAAGGCCTCGGCCGTCGCCTCGGGGTTGTTGTGGTACCCGCGGAACACGGGGATACCCTTCGCGAGGATCTCGCCGTCCTCGGCGATCTTGATCGAGGTCCCGGGCAGCGGGGTGCCGACCGTGCCGATCTTGACCTTGCCGGGTCGGTTGACGTTGGTCGGGGCGGTCGTCTCGGTGAGCCCGTAGCCCTCGAGCACCGTGAGGCCCACGCCGCGGAAGAAGTGCCCGAGACGCTCACCGAGCGGAGCGCCGCCCGAGATCGCCCACCGGGCCTCGCCGCCGAGGGCGGCGCGCAGCTTGTGCAGCACGAGAGTGTCGGCGATCTTGTACTGGACCTTCTGCCACAGGTTCGGGCCCTTCGGGGTGTCGAGCGCGCGCGAGTACATGATCGCGGTGCGCACCGCGCGCAGGAAGATCCCCCGCTTGCCGCCGAGGGCGGCCTTCTGCTCGGAGGAGTTGTAGACCTTCTCGAACACGCGCGGGACCGAAAGGATGAACGTCGGCTTGAAGGTCGCGAGGTCGGCGAGCAGGTTCTTCGTGTCGGGGGTGTGGCCGAGGACGGCGCCCGCGGGGACCACGAGGACGTGCACGAAGCGCGCGAAGACGTGCGCGAGCGGCATGAACAACAGCGTGCGCGAGCCAGGCTCGGAGACGACGACGTTGAGGTCGTCGACCGCGTTGACCGTGAGCCGGTAGAAGTTGCCGTGCGTGAGCTCGGCGCCCTTGGGCCGGCCCGTCGTGCCCGAGGTGTAGATGATCGTCGCGAGCGAGTCGAGGTTGTCGATCTTGCGGCGGCGCTCGATCTCCTCGTCCGCGACCTCGGCGCCTGCGCGCTCGAGCTCGGTGATCGCGCCGTCGTCGATCGTGAGCACCTCGCGCAAGCCGGGAAGGGAGCCTCGCACCGACTCGACGAGCGCGGTGAGCTCGGGCGTCTCGGCGACGACGAGCGTCACGGCCGCGTCCGAGCAGATCCACTCGACCTGCTCCGCCGAGCTCGTCTCGTACAGCGGCACCGGCACTGCGCCTGCGGCCCACACGGCCCAGTCGAGCAGCGACCACTCGTAGCGCGTGCGGGACATGATCCCCACGGCGTCGCCGGGCTCGACGCCGCGCGCCACGAGGCCCTTCGCGACTGCGACGACCTGCGCCTCGAAGTCCCTCGCCGAGATCTCGACCCAGGGGCCGTCCTCGGTCTCCTTGCGTTGCATGAGCGGACCGTCCGGGTCGCGCGCGACGCGCGCGGCGAGCAGGTCGTTGAGGTTGTGGTCCGGGTCCACCTCGACGGCGAGGGGTACCGAGATCTCGTCCATGCTGACTCCATCGGCAGACGGGGCGGGTGGTCACACAGGCTACACAGCGCGACAGGACTTACGGCCCCGCGGACCTCGATAGTCTTCGGCGTGCGGCCACCCGGTCGCGCGACGTGTCGGACAAGGACGGGAATGTACGCAATCGGAGTGGACATCGGCGGGACGAAGATCGCCGCGGGCGTCGTCGACGAGGACGGGCGCATCCTCGCCAAGACGAGGAGGGACACCGCGACCCAAGACTCCTCGAGCGTCGACACGGGTGTGCTCGACGCGTGCCGCGAGCTGCTCGCCGACTTCGAGGTCGGTGCGATCGGGCTCGTCGCGCCGGGCTTCGTCTCCTCCGACCAGCGCACCGTGATGTTCACCCCGAACCTCCCGTGGCGCGACCACCCGCTGCGCGACAACGTCGCGACTGCGCTCGGGCTCGACGTCCCGATCGTCGTGGAGAACGACGCGAACGGCGCGGCGTGGGCCGAGTTCCGCTTCGGCGCGGGCCGGGACGTCGAGGACATGATGCTGCTCACGATCGGCACGGGGCTCGGGTGCGGGCTCGTGGTCGACGGGCGTCTCGTGCGCGGCGCGTGGGGGATCGCTGCCGAGGCGGGCCACATGCGTGTCGTCCCCGACGGCCACCTGTGCGGGTGCGGTCTGCGGGGCTGCTGGGAGCAGTACGCGAGCGGGAGCGCTCTCGTGCGTAACGCACGCGTCGCGATCGACCGGCGGCGCGGCGAGGCCCACGCGCTGCTCGACCTGTGCGACGGCGACCCCGCGCTGATCCACGGGCCGGCCGTGACCCAGGCGGCCCAGGCGGGCGACCCGCTCGCGACCGAGCTGCTCGCCGAGCTCGGCCGGTGGATCGGCGAGGGCGCCGCGACCGCGGCAGCGCTCGTCGACCCCGCGCTCGTCGTGGTCGGCGGGGGCGTGGCCGCTGCGGGTGACCTGCTGCTCGAGCCCGCGCGCGCAGGGTTCTCCGCGCAGCTCTCAGGTCTCGGGCACCGTCCGGTCGCCGCGATCGAGCCCGCCTCGATGGGCAACGACGCGGGTCTCGTGGGCGCGGCCGACCTCGCCCGGCTCGCGGCTTAGCTAGACGACCGCGCCCGGGTCGTCGTCGCCCGGCTCGCGTCGCGCAGGCATCCGCCACAGAAGCACGACGAGACCGAGCAGCCACACGATGCCGGCCGCCTGGAAGATCACCCCGGGCGCCGAGCGCCACACGAGGAACAGCGCGAGCGTGCCGAGCGGCACGCCGGCGACCGCGAACCACGCCATCGTCGACAGCGGGTCCCCACAGAGCACGGGCCCCGGCTCGGGCGGGACGAATGCCTCCTGCTCGTCGACCGTGCGCTCGGCGTCGTCGATCTGCTCGGTCGCGTCCCAGTCGCGCGGGCCGACCGCGACCCACGGCGCGACGGGGTAGGTTAGCCCGGGTCCGGAACCGGCCCGGGGCTCGTCCCGGGCGTCGTCGTCCGCAGACGTGTCGAGGTCCTCGACGTCGTCGAGGGAGGCGACGAGCTCGGCGAAGCGCGCGTCGACGTCGTCGGCGTCGTCGTGAGGGTCGTTCCCGGTGCCCGCAGCGCTCATGCAGTTCACTCTAGAGTCGTGGGGGCGGTCCTCGAGCATCGAGCCCGAGCCGCCGCCGAGGAGGCAGGTTGTTCTACTGGCTGATGAAGTGGGTCCTCGTGGGCCCGCTGCTGCGCCTCCTGTACCGCCCATGGTCGAGGGGCAAGGAGAACGTCCCCACCGAGGGTCCCGCGATCCTCGCGAGCAACCACCTCGCGGTGATCGACTCGTTCTTCATGCCGCTCGTGCTCGACCGTGAGGTCGTGTTCATCGGCAAGTCGGAGTACTTCGCGGGCAAGGGCCTCAAGGGCCGCCTCCAGGCAGGCTTCTTCCGGGGCGTGGGGACGATCCCGGTCGACCGCTCGGGCGGCAAGGCGAGCGAGGCCGCCCTGCGTACGGGGCTCGCGCGGCTCGCCGAGGGCAAGCTCTTCGGCATCTACCCCGAGGGCACGCGCAGTCCCGACGGGCGTCTGTACCGCGGCAAGACGGGCGTCGCGCGGCTCGCGATCGAGTCGGGGGCCCCCGTGATCCCGGTCGCGATGGTCGGCACGGACGTCGCCCAGCCGATCGGCAGGCGGATCCCCAAGCTCATGCGCATCGGCGTCGTCTTCGGCGAGCCGATGGACTTCTCGCGCTACCAGGGCATGGAGAACGACCGCTTCATCCTGCGCTCGGTCACCGACGAGATCATGTACGCCCTCATGTCGCTGTCGGGGCAGGAGTACGTCGATGTCTACGCCGCGACGCAGAAGGCACGCCTCGCCGCCGGCCAGGGCGATGCTCCTGCCGCGGGGTCGCCGTCCGCGCCGACCGGACCAGGAGGGCGTCCGCGCCCCGCGTCCCAGCCTCCGGTCCCGCCCGAGGAGGGTCCTGCGGCTCAGTAGACTGTGGGGCGGTTTCCCCTTCCTACGAGAGGTAGTCCCATGCCTGTGCGTCGCGTCGCCCTGCTCACCGCGGGCGGGTTCGCCCCGTGCCTGTCCTCCGCCGTGGGCGGCCTGATCGAGCGCTACACCGAGATCGCTCCCGAGGTCGAGATCATCGCCTACCAGCACGGCTACCACGGCCTGCTCAAGGGCGAGAAGGTCGTGATCGACGACGAGACGCGCAAGCGCGCGGGCATCCTGCACCGTTTCGGCGGCTCCCCGATCGGCAACTCGCGCGTCAAGCTCACGAACGCCGAGGACTGCCTCGCCAAGGGCCTCATCACCGAGGGGCAGAACCCGCTCGAGGTCGCGGCCGAGCAGCTCAAGGCCGACGGCGTCGACGTCCTGCACACGATCGGCGGCGACGACACCAACACGACCGCGGCCGACCTCGCGGCCTACCTCGAGGACAACGGCTACCACCTGTCGGTCGTGGGCCTGCCCAAGACGATCGACAACGACGTCGTGCCGATCCGCCAGTCGCTTGGTGCGTGGACCGCGGCCGAGCAGACCGCGCGCTTCGCCGCGAACATCATCGGCGAGCACCGCTCGGGCCCGCGCATGCTCATCGTGCACGAGGTCATGGGGCGGCATTGCGGGTGGCTCACGGCCGCGGGTGCCGCGGAGTACCGCAAGTGGCTCGACACCCAGGAGTGGGTCCCGGGCATCGGCCTGACGCGCGAGCGCTGGGACGTGCACGCGGTGTTCGTGCCCGAGCTGCCGATCGACATCGACGCCGAGGCCGCGCGCCTGCGGACCGTGATGGACGAGATCGGCAACGTCAACATCTTCCTGTCCGAGGGTGCGGGGATGCACGAGATCGTCGCGCAGCTCGAGGCCGAGGGCGTCGAGGTCCAGCGCGACCCCTTCGGTCACGTCAAGCTCGACACGATCAACCCGGGCCAGTGGTTCGCGAAGCAGTTCGCCGAGCGTCTTGGCGCCGAGAAGGTCATGGTCCAGAAGTCCGGCTACTTCTCGCGCGCAGCCGCCGCGAACCCCGAGGACCTGCGGCTCATCAAGTCGATGACCGATCTCGCGGTCCAGGTCGCCCTCGAGGGCGGTGCGGGCGTGATCGGCCACGACGAGGAGAACGGTGACGTGCTGCGCGCGATCGAGTTCCCGCGGATCGCGGGCGGCAAGGAGTTCGACACGAGCCAGCAGTGGTTCCGCGAGCTGCTCGCCGACATCGGCCAACCCGCGGCGTCGAAGTGAGCGTCGAGGCGTCGCCCGAGATCCTCGAGGGTCTCGACCGCTGGCGTTCGCTCGAGCCCGCGCAGCAGCCGACCTGGCCCGACCAGGAGCGGCTCAAGGCCGTGACCGACCGCCTTGCGAGCCTGCCTCCGCTCGTGTTCGCGGGCGAGGCTGACGTGCTGACCGACCGGCTCGCGGCCGCGGGTCGCGGCGAGGCCTTTGTCCTGCAGGGCGGGGACTGCGCCGAGACCTTCGCGGACGCGACCGCGGACAACATCCGCGACAAGATCAAGACGATCCTGCAGATGGCCGTCGTGCTCACGCACGGCGCGAGCCTGCCCGTCGTCAAGCTCGGGCGGATGGCGGGACAGTACGCGAAGCCGCGCAGCTCGGCGACCGAGACGCGCGACGGCGTGACCCTCCCGGCGTTCCGGGGGGACATCATCAACGGGCACCCGTTCACCCCCGAGGCCCGCACACCCGACCCCGAGCGGCTCCTCGAGGCGTACCACACCTCGGTGTCGACCCTGAACCTCATCCGGGCGTTCACGAAGGGTGGCTTCGCGGACCTGCGTCGCGTCCACGAGTGGAACAGGGGCTTCCTCGCGAACAACCCCGCTTACTCGCGCTACGAGCGCACCGCGGCGGAGATCGACCGCTCGATCCGCTTCATGGCCGCGTGCGGCGCGGACTTCGACGCGCTCAAGACGGTCGAGTTCTTCTCGAGCCACGAGGCGCTCCTGCTCGACTACGAGCGGCCCCTCACGCGCATCGACTCGCGCACGGGTCTGCCGTACGACTGCTCGGCGCACTTCGTGTGGATCGGTGAGCGCACGCGTCAGGTCGACGGTGCGCATGTTGACTTCCTCTCGCGGGTGCGTAACCCGATCGGTGTCAAGCTCGGTCCCACGACGACCGCCGACGACGCGCGCGCGCTCATCGACAAGCTCAACCCCGCGGGTGTGCCGGGACGGCTCACGTTCATCACGCGCATGGGCGCGGGCAAGATCCGCGAGCTGCTCCCGCCCCTGCTCGAGCAGGTCTCGGCGCACGGGAGCCCCGTGACGTGGGTGTGCGACCCGATGCACGGCAACACGATCACGTCGTCGACGGGGTACAAGACCCGTCGGTTCAGCGACGTGCTCGACGAGGTCGCAGGGTTCTTCGAGGCGCATCGCACGGTCGGCACGATCCCCGGCGGGGTGCACGTCGAGCTCACGGGCGGCGACGTGACCGAGGTGCTCGGCGGCTCGGAGGAGATCGACGACGCAGCGCTCGCGCGGCGCTACGAGACGCTCGTGGACCCGCGGCTCAACCACCAGCAGTCGCTCGAGCTCGCCTTCCAGGTGGCCGACATGCTGCGCGGGGCCTGAGGGGCCTGCTCGGGGTCTCGTGCTCGGGGTCGTTCAGACGATCCCGAGCACGACCTCGGTGCCCTTGACGACCTTCGTGCCGGGCTCGATGCTCTGCGTGCGTACCGTCCCGAAGAACCCGCCCAGGAAGTTCTCCCGGCGTGGCTCCATGCCGAGGTCGCGCAGGATCTGGGCGGCCTCCTCGTACTGCTTGCCCACGAGGTCGGGGATCTCGAACTTCTCGGGCCCGCGCGACAGGACGACCTCGACGACGTCCCCGCGGTGGCCGGGGGTGCCGGGCGCGGGGGACTGCGAGATCACGCGGCCCTTCTCGACCGTGTCGGAGTACTCGCGCCCTGCGCGCTCGTAGACGAGGCCGACCCCCTCGAGCTCGGCCTTCGCCTGGTCCTTGGTGGCCCCGACGACCGAGATGACTGTCACAGGAGCCGGGCCCTGGGAGACGGTGAGGGTGAACTCGGTCCCGACCTCGTAGGTCTCCTCGCCGCTCGGCGCCACGGCGAGCACCTCACCCTCGGGGGCGTCGTCGTGATAGGCGAGCTCGGGCTCGGCGACCTCGAAACCGGCGCGTCTCAGCTCGACCATCGCGTCCTCGACGGTCGCCCCGACGAGGTCCTCGGGAACCTCGCGCATGTCGGGGCCCTTCGAGACCGTGACGAGCACCTCGCCGTCCCGGATGATCTGACCGCCTGCGACGGGGGTCGTCGAGATGACCTCACCGACCGGTTCGTGCGAGAACTCCTCGCCCACGCTGTGCGCGAGGTCAGCGGCGCGGAGCACCTCGAGCGCGCGCTCCTGCTGCATCCCGACGACGTCGGGCACGGTCGTGAACGCGCCGGGGCCCGAGGTGACGAACCAGTACCCGCCCCCGGCGAGCCCGCCGATGACGACGAGCGTCGCGAGCAGCACCCACCACCGTCGCCGGCGGCGGACCTTCTGCTGGGCGAGCCGCTGTGCCTCCGCCTGGCGCTCGGGGCTCAGCACACCGACGCCGATCGGCAGGGCGATCGTCGACCCGCTCTCGTTCATGTCGAGGCGGGTCGTCGCCTCCTCGTCGGGCGAGGTCGCCGAGCCCGGGGAACGGCCCGACGACGTCTGAGCGGGGGAGGGGATCACGGGGGTGACGTCCGCAGCGCGCTCGAGCGTCTCGGGGTCGAGCTGCGCGCGCGTGCGGCGCACGTGCTCGAGCGCCGCGGCGGCGTCGTGCGGGCGGTCGTCGGCGTCCCGGGCCGCGAGCGCCCTGACGAGGTCGTCGATCTCCTGGGGGAGCCACGTCACGGCGTCCGAGGGGGCCGGGACGTCCTCGTTGACGTGCTGGAAGGCGACCTGGACCGGGGTCTCGCCCGTGAAGGGTTGGCGGCCCGTGAGCATCTCGTAGAGCAGGATCCCGGTCGCGTAGACGTCCGTGCGCGGGTCGCTCACACCGCGTGAGACGAGCTCGGGGCTCAGGTACGCGACGGTCCCCAGGACCGTGCCCGTCGTCGTCGCGGTGACCTCCGTGACGGCGCGCGCGAGACCGAAGTCGGCGACCTTGACGCGGCCGTCCGAGGCGAGCAGGACGTTCTCGGGCTTGATGTCGCGGTGCACGAGGCCGTGGCGGTGGGCAGCGGCGAGCGCGTCGAGCACCGCCTCGGTGATCGACAGGGACTCCTCGACGCTCAGGGCACCCGCCTCGGCGAGCCGACGGCGCAGCGTGACCCCGTCGACGTACTCCATCGTGAGGTAGGAGACCTCGCCGTCGACCCCCTGGTCGTAGACGCCGACGAGGCCCGGATGGGTCAGGCGGGCGGCCGAGCGTGCCTCGCGCCGGAAGCGCGCGACGAAGTCCGATCCGTCCGCGCCGTCGGCGAGGTGGGCGTGCATGACCTTGAGCGCGACCTCGCGGTCGAGGCGACGGTCGACCGCGAGGTACACGGTCGCCATCCCCCCGCGCGCGATGCGCGAGAGCACTTCGTACCGCCCGTCGACGATCGTGCCGACGAGCGGATCGGTGATCGTCCTGCCCACAGGGCGATCCTACGGCCGAAGGTGCGCAGAACCGGTCAGGCGAAACGCTCCATGAGAGTGCGCACGTTGGCGACGTAGCGCCGCGTGTCGGAGAACATGCCGTACTTACGTACCGACGCCGCGCCCTGGTAGTACCCCGCGATCGCCGAGTCGAGGTCGGGGGACATGCGGATGAGCTGACGCAGGATCGCGACGCCCGCGGTGACGTTGTCGTCGGGGTCGAGCAGGTTGATCGGCGCGCCGACGAGGTCGGAGGCCCAGTCGCCCGAGGTCGGGATGACCTGCATCGTGCCGATCGCGTTGGCGGGGGAGACCGCGGCGTGGTTGAACCCTGACTCCTGGTAGGCGATCGCCTGCGCGAGCGCGGTGCTCACACCCATCGCCCGGGCCCTCGCGACGACCTTGGCCTGCATCTCCGCCTTCGAGGGCACCCCCATCTTGAGGAGCAGCGCCTTGTTCTTGTTGGCCGAGGCGACGACGTGCTTGGGGTAGGTGCGTCCCGCGAAGGTGTCGGGGACGCGCTCGCTCTCGGGGAGCTCGTCGACGGTGTCGCTCGTGGCGCCAGGGATCGTGAGCTTCTGGCCGACGCGGATGAAGGCGCGCGAGTCGAGGCCGTTGGCCTTGACGATGTCGGCGATGCTCACGCCGAAGCGGGTGGCGATCGCCGAG
>JAJUHG010000016.1 GCA_029267995.1 Micrococcales bacterium | reverse complement strand
GCACCGCGCGCTGCTGCTCGAGGAGAGCGAGAGCGTCCTCGGCGGAGCCTGCCTCGAAGGCGAGCGGGACCCAGGAGCGCGCGACCGCGGACACGAGCGCGGGACTCGCTCCCCCGGCACGCAGCAGAGCGATCGCGCGACGGTAGGCCGCGTCAGCGCCGGGGATGTCCTCGAGCTCGTGAGCGCACCGGGCGGCGTTCGCCTCGGCGAGCCCGGCCTCCTCGAGCTCGCCGCTCGCCTGGAGAAGGGTGGCCGCCTCGGCGTAGAGCGGGGCGGCCTCGAGCAGCTCGCCGCGCGAGACGAGGCGGTCGGCGCGCGCCACGAGCTCGCCAGAGGCCACGTCGGGGTCCGAGGCGCCCGGGACGGGCTCGCTCGAGCGGTCGGAAGCCTCAGGAGCGGGCCGCGGCACGACGGCGAGGTCGAGGGGCGCCGGCGCCAAGCCTCGCGAGAGCTTGGTCTCGAGCTCACGCTCGAAGGAGTCCGAGCGGTTGCGCTCGTCGAAGGCCTGGGCGAGCGCGCGAGCGCGCGACTCTGCCCAGCGGGCGAGCTCCGCGGCGGTCGAGACGGGCGCGTGGGTCACTCGCACCGGACGCTCCGGCTCGCTGCTCGCGACGAGCCGCATCGCGGCTGCCGTCGAGCCGAGGAAGGCGAAGTGGCTGTGCGGGGTGTCCGAGCCTCCCAGCAGGTGCTCGTCCTGCTCGACGCGGCGCACCGCGCGCTCGAGCTGCCCACCCCGCGCAAGGGTCTCCGCGAGGCGACCGCGCGTCGTGGCCATCGCGCTCACGCAGTCCTCGAGAGCACGCACCGCCCGACGGTAGGCGCGCGCCGCCTCGACCGGGCGGCCGAGCTCGAGCTGGTAGGCCGCGAGCTGGGAGAGCATGTCGGCCGGCTCGGTGCCGCACGAAGGGTCCGAGGCGAGGGTCTGCTCGATGATGCGCACAGCCTCCTCGAGGCGACCCTGGTCCGCGAGGTACAGCGCCTGCTCGCTCGGGTCGCAGGCCTCGCAGTTGGAGAACTCGTCGCGAGCCCCGGTGCTCCACTCGCGGAAGAGCTGCTCGGTCTCGGGAGCTTCGCGCAACCAGGCCCAGCGGAACTTCTCGAGCTGGACGCCGTGCATGCCCTGGCCCAGGAGCGCGTAGCGACGCTCCATGTCCGCGAGGGTCGCCTCGATCTGCTCGAAGGGCACCTGGGGGTAGTCCGAGAGGTGACCGACCATCCACTTGAAGGACCAGAAGAGATGGTGGCGGTCCTGCTCGTCGAAGTGCTCGGGGTGCTCGTCGTACCAGCGCACCCAGCGCGTGAAGGGCACGTAGGCCTTGTCGATCTCCCCGCCCCACACGAGCGAGTCGACGAGGGTCGAGTACGCGTAGGCGCGCAGCTCCTCGGGCCCGGCCGCCTCGACGAGCCGGAGGACCTGCTCGGCGGCGAGGGTGCGCGCCGTGCCGTAGGGCTCGCGGTTGAGGCGGACCAGCTCGCGCAGGGTCTCGTCAGCGTTCGTCACGGGGTCTCCGCGGAGGGCTCGTCGGGGCGGGGGTCGGTGCGGGGCTCGCCGGGCTGCGGGGCCTCGTCGGGGGGACCGGGTTGGGCTGGATCCTCGAGCCGAGGGCCCGGAGCGGGAGCCTCCCCGAGCCCCGCGTCGAGGAGAGCCATGAGCGAACCGCCCATCGCCTCGGCGTCGCGACCGCGCAGGGGCTCGCCCGCAAGGAGGAGCGCCTGGACGTACACCGCCCGTGTCGCGGCCTCGCGCACCTGCCCCGCCGGGGCCGCGAGCAGCCGCGCGACGAGCGGGTTCGCGACGTTGAGCACGAGCTGTCGCGCCGGGACCTCGCGCTGGAACTGCCCGAGCACCCCGCCCCACACGTCGTCGGCGGCCTCGCGCGTCTCCGCGAGCGCACGCTGGTGCTGACCCTCGCGGTCGTCGAGGAGCATCGCAGGCAGCTCGACGGGCTCGTATCGCCGCAGGGCCACCTCGACCTCGAGGTCCTGCAGCGCCGCGTTCGCCGCGGCCACAGCGGGGGCGAGCACGATCTGCTCGACGTCGGGCAGGGGCTCGAGCACGTTCTCGACGTCGGAGACCGCGAGCGGACGGATGCGCCACGAGGGCCGGCGCTGGGCGAGCCGGGAGAGCAGCTCGGCGTCGTACACGTATCCCGCGTTGACGACGGCGAGCCCCTGAGCACGGGCGACAGGGGCGACGCGTCGGAACTCCTCGATGCTCGTCGCGTAGACCACGCGCCCGTGCGTCTCGACGACCTCGGCGAGCGTCACGTTGCCGTCGGTGGACTCGTAGGGCAGCACCTCGGCGACGAGGTCGAGCATCTCGTCGTCGGTGGTCGCGAGGGCGCGCACCGCGAGGTGGTGGGTGCGCAGGAAGTCGCGTGCGACGCGGTCCCGGCGCTCGAGGAGGCCCAGGAGCCAGCCACGCACCTGGCGGCCGAGCTCCTCCTGCACCGCGAGGAGCACCTCGTCGGCGTAGAGGGACTCGCGCGAGGCGGTGGGCCGCAGCCCGTCGGCGTTGATGACGCAGCGCACGAAGAAGGCCCAGTCGGGCAGCAGCTCGTCGACGCGCGAGCCGAGCAGCATGCGCTTGACGTAGACCCGGTGCGCCCCGCCCTGGCCCGCGACGGCGTGCGGGAGCACGAAGGCCACGCCGCTCACGCCCGCGAGCGGGACCGAGAGCGGGATGTGGTCGATCGGCGAGAAGCCGAGGGTCTGCTCGCAGTAGCGCGCGAGGGCCGCGCGGTCCGAGCTGCCCCAGGGCAGCTCGGGCTGGGTCACGCGGCGCCACGCGAGCTCGGTCGCACCGCCCGGGACCTCGACGGGCACCTCGACCGCGATGTCCACGGGAAGCAGCGAGCCGAACTCCGTCGCGAGCGCGACGACGGTCTCGACCGAGAGCCAGTGCTCCGCGTCGCGGCGCGGCTGGAGGCGCACGACCGAGCCGGGCTCGAGCTGCTCGTCCGTCTCGACGAGCTCGTAGGAGCCGTCGTCGAAGCCGCGCCAGCGGATGGCCGGCGCGCCGGGGTCGCTCGCGGAGCGCGAGACGAGCTCGATCGTGCCCGCGACCATGAAGGCCGAGAGCAGGCCGATGCCGAACTGCCCGAGGAACTCCTCGCGGCCCACCCCGAGGTCGAGGTCACGCTTCGAGGAGCGGCCGATCGTCGCGAGCAGCTCGCCCGCCTCGGCGAGCGTGAGGCCCACGCCCGAGTCGCGCACCTCGAGGCCCCCACCGGGGAGCGCTCGCAGCCGGATCTGCGCGGGCGCACCGGGGTCGAGCTGGTGGCGCGCCGTGATCGCGTCCACACCGTTCTGCAGCAGCTCGCGCAGGTAGACGCGCGGGCCCGAGTACAGGTGCCGGGCGAACAGGTCGACGACGCCCCGGAGGTCGACCTGGAACGCCTGGGGGCTGGGGTCCGTCACCGGCTAGGCGTCGTCGGACGCGGCCTCGGCAGCGGCCGCCTCGGCCTCGAGCTTGGCCTTGGCCGCGGCGACGTGCTCGGGGAACTGCTCGTCGAGGTGCTCGAAGAGTCGCAGGGAGGTCGCGACCCCGGTGCGCACGTGCAGGTGCACCTGGTTGTCGGTCGCGCCGTCCTCGTAGTCGACGGTGTGCTCGCCGTAGACGAAGACCTGGCCGTCGTGGACCTCGACATAGGCCTTGGGCCAGATCTTCTCGCTGTTCCAGCGGTTGACGATGTCGAGGACCTGGGGCAGCTCGGACTCCGGGACGCCGCGAGTCCACCGGCCGCGCACCTGGAAGAACTCGCCGTTCTCGCCGGCGTGCCAGAACTGGAAGAGGTGGTCGTCCCAGAAGCCACCGAGGTCGCCGTCCTGGTCGCGGCCGTAGCTGATCTCCGTCTCGTCGAAGAGCCGAGCGAGTCGCTCGTTCGAGACCGGCTCGAGCCCACCAGCAGGCACGGCGGCGTCCTTCGTAAAGAAGCCCATTCTGATCCCCTCGGTCGGGCAGCCGCCCCACGGCGGCGTGCGAAGCGCATACCGTAGCGCAGCGGGCAGATCGCATGGGAGCGCGTCCACGGTACGGCACCGTAGCCCGGCGGACGTCTGCCGGGCCCTGCCCAGGATGGCTCAGGCGAGGGCCGTGCGCACCACGGGCAGACCGAGCGGGACGGGGACCCCGGGGACCGCCGTCGGTCCGTGCGAGTGCTCCTCCTGGGCCAGGCCGGCCTTGACACGCTCGCGCTGCGCCCAGGCGTCCCCCGCGCGCGTGCGCCGCACGCGATAGGTCCTGCCCTGCAGCGCGGAGTCGGCCACGAGGTGGTGCGGCGCTCCGTAGGTCACCTCGACCTCGACGAGGTCGCCCGGGCGGGGCAGCTCGGGGTCGAGCGCCTCGGCGAGGCGCGGGTCGGCGCCGCCCTCGGCGCCCAGCCCGGCAAGACGTGCCGGCAGCGCGAGGTGCACGAGGCGGTTGTCCGCCGCGCGCCCCGAGACGCGCCGGGACTCGCCGTCCTTGCGCCCCTCCCCCTCCGCGACGAGCACCTCGACGGTACGCCCCACCTGGGCCTGGTTCTCCTCGAGGCTGATGCGCTCCTGGAGCTCGACGAGGCGCTCGTAGCGCTCCTGGACGACGGCCTTGGGCAACGGCTCGAGCTCGTAGGCGGGCGTCCCGGGACGCGGGGAGTACTGGAACGTGAACGCCGAGGAGAAGCGCGACTCCTCGACCACACGCAGCGTCTGCTCGAAGTCCTCCTCGGTCTCGCCCGGGAAGCCCACGATGATGTCCGTCGTGATCGCCGCGTGCGGCATGGCCGCGCGCACCCGCTCGAGGATCCCGAGGAACTTCGTCGAGCGGTACGAGCGCCGCATCGCGCGCAGGATGCGGTCCGAGCCGGACTGCAGCGGCATGTGCAGCTGGGGCATCACGGTGGGCGTGGCGGCCATCGCCTCGATCACGTCGTCGGTGAAGGCTGCGGGGTGCGGGGAGGTGAAGCGCACGCGCTCGATCCCCGGGACCGCGCCGACCGCGCGCAACAGCTTCGCGAAGGCCTGCCGGTCGCCGAACTCGACCCCGTAGGAGTTGACGTTCTGGCCGAGCAGCGTGACCTCGATCGCACCCTCGTCGACGAGCGCACCGACCTCGGCGAGGATCTCCCCGGGGCGCCGGTCGCGCTCCTTGCCGCGCAGGTGCGGCACGATGCAGAAGGTGCACGTGTTGTTGCACCCGACCGAGATCGACACCCAGCCCGCGTAGACCGACTCCCGCCGCGTCGGCAGGGTCGAGGGGAACACCTGGAGCGACTCGGCGATCTCGACCTCGGCGCGCGCGTTGTGCCGCGCCCGCTCGAGGAGCACCGGGAGCGCGTCGATGTTGTGCGTCCCGAAGACGACGTCGACCCACGGGGCCCGCTCGACGATCCCCGCCCGGTCCTTCTGCGCGAGGCACCCGCCCACGGCGATCTGCATCCCGGGGTTCTCCCGCTTGAGCCGCGCGAGCCGCCCGAGGTTGCCGTAGAGGCGGTCCGCGGCGTTCTCCCGCACCGCGCACGTGTTGATGACGATGACGTCGGCGCGCTCGGCCGCGGCGTCCTCGGGCCGCGCGGCGACGAGGCCGAGCTCCTCGAGCAGGCCGGCCATGTGCTCGGAGTCGTGCACGTTCATCTGGCAGCCGAGCGTGCGCACGAGATAGGTGCGGGGGCGGTCCTGCGCCGCCGGGAGCGTCGTCGTGGTCATCGGGTCCAGGGTACGCGCGTCGAGGCCGCGTCCCGTGCGCCGATCCGATCCGGACGCTTGGGGATTCCGTGACCTTATCGTGACCCGTTCGGCTCGCCGCGCATGGTCCGTTCGGCCTAGTTTCGAGGTCATGGTCTCGCAGTCCCCAGGCAGCTCGGCAGGACAGCCCGGCTCCGGGCCCCTCGTCGTCCTCGACAACGTCAACAAGTACTTCGGCGACCTGCACGTGCTGCAGGACATCAACCTGTCCGTCGCGCGCGGCGAGGTCGTCGTGATCATCGGGCCCTCTGGCTCGGGCAAGTCGACCCTGTGCCGCGCGATCAACCGCCTCGAGCCGATCACCTCGGGGACGATCTCGATCGACGGCGTGCCCCTTCCCGCGGAGGGCAAGGCCCTTGCCCAGCTGCGCTCCGACGTCGGCATGGTCTTCCAGTCCTTCAACCTCTTCGCCCACAAGACGGTCCTGCAGAACGTCACGATGGGCCCGGTTAAGGTGCGCAAGATGCGCAAGGCCGAGGCCGAGGAGCTCGCGATGGGGCTGCTCGAACGCGTCGGCGTCGCGAACCAGGCCAACAAGCTGCCCGCTCAGCTCTCGGGGGGTCAGCAGCAGCGCGTCGCGATCGCGCGGGCCCTCGCGATGAAGCCCAAGGTCATGCTCTTCGACGAGCCGACCTCGGCGCTCGACCCCGAGATGATCAACGAGGTGCTCGACGTCATGGTCGCCCTCGCGCAGGAGGGCATGACGATGATCGTCGTCACGCACGAGATGGGGTTCGCCCGCAGGGCCGGCGACCGCGTCGTGTTCATGGACTCCGGCAGCATCGTCGAGGAGGCCGACCCCGACGAGTTCTTCACCAACCCGCGCACCGACCGCGCGAAGGACTTCCTGTCCAAGATCCTGACGAACGACTGAGACCACCACCAAGGCCGAGATCCGGCCGCGCGAGGAAGAAGGAGACAAAGGATGCGGACACGACTGGCACGCGTCGCGGCACTGGGAGCCGCGGCGATGCTCGCGCTCGGAGCCTGCGCGTCGAACAACGGCGGCGGGGGCGGCGACGTCGAGGCGGGCGACTTCCCCGAGGGCTCGACGATGGCGAAGCTCGCCGAGGCGGGCACGATCACGATCGGCACGAAGTTCGACCAGCCGCTCTTCGGCCTCGTCGGACCGGACGGCGTCCCCGAGGGCTTCGACGTCGAGATCGGCAAGATCATCGCGAGCGAGCTCGGCATCGCCGAGGGCGACATCAAGTGGGAGGAGACCGTCTCCTCGGTCCGTGAGGACGCGATCGCCAACGGCACGGTCGACATCATCGTCGCGACCTACACGATCAACGACACCCGCAAGGAGAAGGTTTCCTTCGCCGGCCCGTACTACGTCGCGGGGCAGTCGCTCCTGACGCTCAAGGAGAACACCGACATCCAGGGCGTCGACGACATCGCCGGCAAGAAGATCTGCACGGTCTCGGGATCGACCCCCGAGCAGAACCTCCTCGAGAACTACCCCGACGCCGAGGTCGTGCCGTTCGGCGCGTACTCCGACTGCCTCGAGCCGCTGCGCAACAAGCAGGTCGACGCGATCTCGACCGACAACGTGATCCTCGCGGGCTTCGCGGCCGACAACGACGACCTCGAGGTGCGCGGCGAGCAGTTCACCGACGAGCCCTACGGGATCGGCCTCGCGAAGGACGACACCGACTTCCGCAACTGGATCAACGACGTCCTCGAGGAGATCTACGAGGACGGCCGCTGGGTCGAGGCGTGGGAGAAGACCGCGGGCACGGTGCTCCCGACGCCCGAGCCGCCGGCGGTCGACCGGTACTGACGCGCTCGCGCGGCGCCGGGCCCGCCCCGGCGCCGCGCGGCACGCCGAGAGGAACGAACACGGGTGGACCTCTTCTTCGACAACGCGCCGACCCTCTGGTCGGGCTTCCGGGTGACGCTCCAGCTCACCGCGGTGTCAGGCTTGCTCGCTCTCGCGCTCGGGCTCGCGCTCGCGGCGCTGCGGGTCGCCCCCCTGCGCCCGCTGCGTGCGGTGTCGATGCTCTACGTCGAGCTCATGCGCAACACGCCCCTCACGCTCGTGTTCTTCGGGATGGTGCTCGTCGCACCCCAGTTCGGCATCATCCCGCCGCTCGGCTTCTGGACCGCGGTGCTGTGCCTGACGCTCTACACCTCGGCGTTCGTCTCCGAGGCGCTGCGCTCGGGCATCAACTCGGTCGGCGTGGGTCAGGCCGAGGCCGCGCGCGCGATCGGGCTGACCTTCGGGCAGTCGCTGCGGCTCGTGATCCTCCCCCAGGCGGTCCGCACCGTGATCCCGCCCCTGATCAACGTCATCATCGCGCTCGCGAAGAACACCTCGGTCGCGGCCGGTTTTGCGGTGGTCGAGCTCGTCGCGACGGGCCGACGCCTCGGGCAGGCCATCCCGGGCGAGGCCGTGACGATCCTCGGTGGGATCGCGCTGCTGTACCTCGTGTTCACGATCCCGGCCGGTCTGCTCGCGACCCGCCTCGAGAAGAAGGTGGCGTTCGCACGATGAGCTCGGTCCTCTACGACGCCCCCGGTCCCGTCGCTCGCCGCCGCGAGCTGTGGGGCTCGATCGCCGGGTCGGTCCTCATCCTCGTCGGGATGTTCTTCGCCGTGCGCTACGCGGCGGGTCGCGGAGTCTTCCAGCTCGACCGCTGGGACGTCCTGTGGGACCCGCCCAAGAACCAGTCCGCGGCGACCGTGTGGCGCTCGCTCATCGTCCAGGGCCTCGGGGCGACCCTGCGCGCGGCCGCTCTCGCCGCGCCGCTCGCGCTCGGGCTCGGCCTGCTCCTCGCGCTGTGGCGGCGCGTGCCGAACGTGTGGCTGCGCGCCCCCGCGATCGCCGTCGTCGAGGTCGCCCGCGGCCTGCCGGTCCTGCTCGTGATGCTCTTCGGCTGGCTCGGCTTCAACATGCAGCCGTTCGCCGCGGTCGTGTTCGGGCTGACCCTGTACAACATGGCGATCTTCGCCGAGATCCTGCGCGCGGGCCTTGCCGCGCTCCCCCGGGGTCAGGCCGAGGCCTCGCTCGCGATCGGCATGACCAGGTGGCAGACCCTCGTGCTCGTCGAGCTCCCGCAAGCGGTCCGGACGATGACGCCGAGCCTCATCGCCCAGCTCGTCGTGCTGCTCAAGGACTCCTCGCTCGGGTTCATCATCGGGTACGTCGAGCTGCTGCGGGTGATCCAGCGCAACACCCAGTTCTTCGGTGCGCAGTACACGGTCGCGCTCTTCGTCGTGGGCGCCGCGGTGTACCTCGCGATCAACATCTCGCTCTCCCAGCTCGCGGTGCGCGTCCAGCGTCGCGGGAGCAGACGCACCGCGGGGAAGATCGACCAGAACGACGCAGCGGCCGAGCTCCCCTCGGGAGCGGTCGTGCTGGACCCGTCCGGTGGTCCCGACCTGGGTCGCGGCCGGATCTAGCCTCCGGCGCGCGGCCGCGCGGTCGAGCCACGCACGACGAGCTCGACGGGCAGAGTGAGCACGTTCGCGGCGGGGGGGCCCTCGGCGAGCCAGCGCAGGAGCAGCTGGGCGGCCTCGGCCCCCATCGCGGCGTGTGGGACACGCACGGTCGTCAGGGGCGGGGAGAGCTTGTCCATGAAGGTCATGTCGTTGTAGCCCACGACGCTCACGTCCTCGGGGCAGCGCAGACCGCGCTCGCGCAGGACGTCGAGCACACCCACGGCGATCTGGTCGTTGCCCGCGAGGATCGCGGTCGGCTCGGCCTGGTCGAGCAACGTACGTGCGGCCACGGCGCCGGCGTCGACCGAGTACGTCGAGCACTCGACGGTCAGCTCGGGCGCGAGTGTCCCGCCGAGCTCGCTCATGTGGTGGCGGAACGCCCTGGCCCGCTCGAGACCGGTCGACAGGTGCGCGGGTCCGGGCAGGTGCCCGATCGCGGTGTGGCCGAGCCTCACGAGGTGCTCGAGAGCCTTCTCGATCCCGGACCTGTCGTCGCTCGTGACGGTCGGGACGTTCGCGGACTCGGTGCGCCGGTTGACGAGCACGAGCGGGACGCCTTGTTCGACCGCGGTGCGCACGGCCTCGTCGTCCCGGCTCGCCGAGGCCACGAGCAGCCCGTCGACCTGGCGCGCGCGCAGCGCAGCGATGCTCTCCCCTTCACGCTCTCGGTCGTTGTCGGTGTCGGCGATGATCGTCGTGTAGCCCGCGCGCGAGAGGACTTCCTCGGCGCCGCGCACGATCGGCGGGAAGAGCGGGTTGGACAGATCGGGAACGATCACACCGACCATGAAGGTCTTGTTGGTCTTCAGGCCCCGGGCCATCGAGTTGGGCCGGTAGTCGAGCGCCTTCGCGGCCTCGCGGACCGCGCGCACGGTTGCCTCGCTCACGAGCCCTTGCGTCGCGGGGTTGAGCGCTCGTGACGCGGTCCCGGCGTGCACCCCGGCACGCTCCGCGACGTCCTTGAGCGTCGCGTGACGCGTTCCTCCGGGCCTGGCCGCCATCACTCCCCCTTGCTTGCTCGGTGGCTGCTCGGAGTCTAGTCGTGCAGGTCAGCCCGCGGTGGCACTTGCGCGCAGCTCACGGATGACGGTCACGGTGACCTCGCCCGGGTAGGCACGCTCGGACTCGATCGCGCGGGCGACGCGGGTCGCGAAGGACCCGAGCTCGGTGTCTGGCACGACCTGGGGCTCGACGACGACTCGCACCTCGCGGCCCGCCGCCATCGCGAGCACCCGGCGCACCCCGGGTATCCCCGCGACGAGCCGTTCGACCGCCTCGATCCGCTCGGCGTATCCCTCGGCGTCCTCGCGGCGCGCCCCGGGACGTGCCGCGGACGCAGCGTCGGCGACCTGGACGAGCACGGCCTCGACCGTCTCGGGTGTGACCTCGTCGTGGTGCGCTGCGATCGCGTTGACGACGACGTCGTCCTCGCCCCATCGCGCTGCGAGCTCGGCGCCGACCGCGGCGTGCGTCCCCGCGGCCTCAGGGTGCGCCTTGCCGATGTCGTGCAGGAGCGCGGCCCGCCGTGCGACCTCGACCTCTGCGCCGATCTCGGCCGCGACGAGTGCGGCGACGTGGGCGCTCTCGACGAGGTGCGCGAGGACGTTCTGCCCGTAGGAGGTGCGCAGTCGCAGCCGCCCGAGCGTGCGGACGAGCTCGGGGTGCAGGTCGTCGACCCCGGCGGTCTCGGCTGCCTCGTGCCCCGCAGCCTCGGCGCGCGCGTCGGCCCCCGCAAGCGCCTCGGCGTACGCGGCCTCGATGCGCTGGGGGTGGATGCGTCCGTCCTGGACGAGCGCCTCGAGCGCGACCTGGGCGACCTCGCGACGTTCGACGTCGTGGCTCGCGAGGGTCACGACGTCGGGGGTGTCGTCGATCACGACGTTGACGCCCGTGACGGCCTCGAAGGTGCGGATGTTGCGGCCCTCCTTGCCGATGATGCGCCCCTTGAGGTCCGGTGAGGGCAGGCGCACGAGCGTGACCGAGGTCTGCGTGCTCGTGGGCGCGGACAGACGCTGCAGCGCAGTCGCGAGGATGCGCCGGGCCTTCGCGTCGGCCTGGCGACGCGCACGCGCGTCGACGCGACGTACATGGGCCGCGGCCTCCGCCTCGGCCTGCTCGGTGAGGCGGCGCACGAGCTCGGCCTTCGCCTCGGCGGGCGTCGTGCCCGCGAGCGAGGCGAGCTCGGCGCGCATCTCCTCGCGGTGCTCGGCGACCTCGCGGGCAAGGACCGCGCGCTCGCTCGCGATCTCGTCCTGCCGGAACTTCAGCTCGGCCGCGAGGTCCTGGACCTCGCGCTCCCGAATCGCGAGCTGTTCCTCGCGCTCGTCGAGACGCGCCGCGCGGCGCGTGACCTCGACCTGCTGGGTGCGCGCCTCCTCGCGGATCTGGGCGACGTCCTCACGGGCCTGCCGACGCGCCGCCTCGCCCTCGCGTCGTGCGACCCACACGAGCAGGAGCGCGACGAGGCACGCCCCGAGCAGCCCGACGACGATCGCGATCGACCCGAGGTCGAGCCCTGTCTCGCTCGGCACGGCGCTTCCTCTCCTCAGGGGTGCGGTGTCGGGTCATCGTCTCGCACGTCGCGCTCCTCGCGCAGCACCTCGCGGACGAGTCGTGCGGCGAACGCGGGCGGATAACCCTTCCGGGCGAGCATCCCGACCAGGCGGCGCAGCGCGACGTCGTCCTCGAGCCCACGCATCGAGCGCAGCCTGCGCCGCACGAGCCGCGTGGCGATTTCCTCGTCGGACTCGTCCTGCTCGACCTCGAGGTCGGCGAGCGCAGCTGCGGCGGTCTCCTCGTCGATCCCGGCCCGCCGCAGCTCGAGGGCGAGCGCACGCGGCGCGAGACCGCGCGAAGCGCGCCGTGAGCGCACGAGCATCCCTGCGTAGGCCGCGTCGTCGAGCAGCCCGACCTCGACGAAGCGGTCGAGCACGCGCTCGGCGACCTCGGGGGCGACACCGCGCCGCGCGAGCCGCTCACCGAGCTGGTGGCGACTGCGCGGCGCGGCCTCGAGGAGCCGCAGTGCGATCGTGCGGGCAACCTCGTACGCGTCGGGCTCGTCGTCGTGCGCCGCCGCACCCGTCGTAGGCGGCTCGGCGAACCTGCTCACGCTCAGAAGTCGACGGGCGTCTCGGCGGGCTTGTCGACCTGGGCGCCGATGCCGAGCTTCTCCTTGATCTTCTTCTCGATCTCGGCCGCGAGGTCGGGGTTGTCGCGCAGGAACCCGCGCGCGTTCTCCTTGCCCTGCCCGAGCTGGTCGCCCTCGTAGGTGTACCAGGCGCCGGACTTGCGGATGAGCCCGTGCTCGACACCAAGGTCGATCAGGCTGCCCTCGCGCGAGATGCCCACGCCGTAGAGGATGTCGAACTCGGCCTGCTTGAACGGCGGGGCCATCTTGTTCTTGACGACCTTGACTCGCGTGCGGTTGCCGACCGGCTCGGTGCCCTCCTTGAGGGTCTCGATGCGACGGATGTCCATGCGCACCGAGGAGTAGAACTTGAGCGCCTTGCCACCCGTCGTCGTCTCGGGCGAACCGAAGAACACGCCGATCTTCTCGCGCAGCTGGTTGATGAAGATCGCGGTCGTGCCCGAGGCGTTGAGCGCGCCGGTGATCTTGCGCAACGCCTGCGACATCAGGCGCGCCTGGAGACCGACGTGCGAGTCACCCATCTCGCCCTCGATCTCGGCCTTGGGCACGAGCGCGGCGACCGAGTCGATCACGATGATGTCGATCGCGCCCGAGCGGATGAGCATGTCCATGATCTCGAGCGCCTGCTCACCCGTGTCCGGCTGCGAGACGAGCAGGGCGTCGGTGTCGACGCCGAGCTTCTTGGCGTACTCGGGGTCGAGCGCGTGCTCGGCGTCGATGAACGCGGCGATGCCACCGTTCTTCTGCGCGTTCGCGACCGCGTGCAGCGCGACCGTCGTCTTGCCCGAGGACTCGGGGCCGTACACCTCGACGATGCGTCCGCGCGGCAGGCCGCCGATGCCGAGCGCGACGTCGAGCGCGATCGAGCCCGTGGGGATGACCTCGACGGGGGCACGCCCGTCGTCGCCGAGGCGCATGATCGACCCCTTGCCGAACTGGCGGTCGATCTGTCCGAGAGCGGCCTCGAGGGCCTTCTCGCGGTCTGCGGGAGCTGCCATGTCACACCTTTTCGTCAGTTCGTGCAGCGGTCGCTGCGCCAACGGGATCTGGTCATTTCGTTACCGCGGGTGACGCTATGCCCGACCACCGACACGCGACGCCCGACCCGTGCTGCTTGTGGACCGACGGGCGCCGTCTCACCCGAGGAGCACACTACTCGTACACTCGTTCGACATCCACCCGAGGTGCGGCGTGTCGCGCGCGAGATCCCTACCAGGCGGTCCAGGTCTCCCCCGGCGCGAGGACGACCGCCTCGCACCCGGGAGCCTCTCGCCGCACCGCGGCCGCGAACGCGGGACCCGCCTCGTCCATCCAGCCGGGCGGGAGGTGCCGACCCGCGGGCGCGTGAAGCGTGCCCCAGTGGATCGGGACCGCGAAGCGTGCACCGACCATCGCGCACGCGCGCGCCGCCTCGACCGGCCCGAGGTGACCGCCCGAGAGGCGCGGCCCCCACCCGTGCACGGGCACGAGCGCGACGTCGACGACGCCGCCGAGCATCTCGGGGAGCCGGGCCAGTCCCGCGAAGAGCTCGGTGTCCCCCGCGAACCACACCGCACCGCTGTGCCCCTTGACGAGGTGGCCGGTCGCGGCGTTGGGCCGGTGCGGCATCGGCCGGTGGCCGTGCACCGCGGGCGTGAGCCGCACGTCGACCCGGCCCGCGACCCGGAACCACTGCTCGGGCCCCAGGCCCATGCCCTGGAGCGAGCGCTTGCGCGCCCAGTGCGCGTTCGCGGGCGCGGTGAGCACCGGGACAGGTCCCATGCGGCGCAGCGAGCGCGGCTCGGCGTGGTCGTGGTGCAGGTGCGAGAGCAGGACCGCGTCGGCCCCGCGCCACGCGTCCGCGCTCGGTCCGGCGCCGCGTCGGCGCAGCGCCCCGGCGCTCGCGTGCCGGTGCACGAGGGGGTCGGTCACAAGTCGCGCGCCGTCGAGGTCGATGACCGTCGTCGCGTGCCCGAGCCACGTGATGCGCAGGCTCATCGCAGTCCCCAGGTCCTCATCCACGCGAGCAGCTGGGCGTGCACCGCTTCTCCTCCGACGAGCATCGTCGTCCCATCGACCTGCTCGAGCAGCCGCTCGTCGAGGTCGACGTCGTCGGGGTAGATCAGGATCGCCTCGTTCTGCGGCCCTCCGATCCCGCCGTGCGAGCCGACCTGCCCCTCGAAGGCGTGCACGTGCCCCATCGGGGTCACTGCCGAGACGAGCAGGAGGTCGCCCGCGTCGGGCAGGCCCACGGCACGGCTCAGGTCGGCCGCGGTGCGCTCGGGCCAGCCCTCGAGGGGGTCGGCGCCCTCGACCCGTCCCGAATCGAGCCAGCGCAGGCCGCGCGCCCCGACCGCGACGGGCTCACCGGCCGAGGTCCGGGCGACGACGAGACCGACCCCGGGGTGCGCCGCGAGGCCCGGGACGAGGTGCTCCCACCGCTCGCGGACCTCCTCGAGGACGAGGGGGTGGTCCTCGCGCGGGAACCACACCGCCCCGAGGTTGCCCCCGCCGACGACGGCGACCTCGGGCACGGACCCGTCCTCGCCGGTCCCGCGGCGCACGCCGCGCCGGCGCGCGGGGCGGTCGTGCGCGCGCGAGGGGAACACGGTCGCGAGCAAGGCGTTGACGGGACCCATGTCCTCACCGCTCGGCACGGCGAAGGTCTGCGGGGCGTCGCCCATGAGCGCCGCGACGAGGTCGGCGAGGCTCACGCCGTACGCGTCGGCGAAGGTCGGGCCGAGCGACTGGCCGTGGTCCGAGACGACGACGATGCGGTAGTCGCGCGGAGCGACCTCGCACACCTTCTCGAGCAGCGCGAGCACGCGGTCGAGGCCCTCGAGCGCGCGCAGGGCCTCGGGCCGCTGGGGACCGGCGTGGTGCGCGATCTCGTCGTAGTCGACGAGGTCGACGACGACGACGCCCGCCCCGCGCACGAGGTGCTCGGCGACGAGCGAGGTGTTGAGGTCGCGCAGCAGGACGTTCGTCAGGCCGCGCAGCACGACGTACCACCCGCCGCGGCTCACCCGGGGCACGACGCCGCGCACGCGCTGACGATGGGCCTGGAAGAGCTCCTTGACCATCTCCGCGACCGTGAGCGCGACCGAGCGCACGAGCACGAAGGGGCTCGCGAACATCCGCAGGAAGGCGGGCCCGGGGCCGATCCCCTCGCGGCCCGCACGGCTCATGACGAGCACGTTCGTGCCCGCCCCGCCCGAGAACATCATCGAGATCGCGACGTCGTCCGGGCCGAGCAGCGGCCGTGCGCCGGGCGAGTCCGCGATGCGCCCCTCGACGCGTGCGGCGTCCGCAGGGCGGTTCGTCACGACGAGGCGCCCGGCCTCGCGGTCCCACCAGCGGAAGGACGGCACTGCGCTCGAGTCGCCGTAGAGCAGCGCGGCCTGGCTCGCGGGCGTCGTCGCGGGCACGCGCGCCCACCACGTCGCGAGCCGGTGCGAGCCGGTGCGCAGCCAGCGGTAGATCGTGGGGGCAAGTCCCGCCTCGATCGCACCCCCGAGCGTGTCGCGACCGACCCCGTCGAGCATGACGACGAGCAGGCCGGGCTCGCGCCGGGCGGGGGTCTCGCGCCGGTCGCGTCGGGCTCGCGAGCGCGCCCGACGCACGACGTCGCCGAGCACGTACTCCGAGTCGTTGACGCCCACGAGCCAGCGGCCCGCGGCCATGACGACGCCCGTGAGGAGCAGCACCGCAGGGACCGCCTGCGGGCCGAGGTCGATCCCAGGCACGAGCTCGAGCGCGGCCCACAGCACGAGGACCTGGGTCGCGAGCCCCGCGAGGAGCGCGCCGACCGCTCCCGTGCGAGCAGCCATGAGGCGCAGCAGCGGGCGCGTGAGGTAGTCGCCCAGACCGACCGCGAGCGCGACCGCGAGGACGGGCAGCGGCCCACCCGCGCTCACCCCGCCGAGCACCGCGATCGCGGCGCCGAGGCCGAGCGCGGTCGCCGCGAGCGCGAGCGCAGCGTCGGCGAGGTCGCCGATCCGGTAGCGCACTGGCCTCACCTGCTGCGCGGGGGCGCGGGGCGTCGCACGTCCGAGCCCCAGCGCTGCGGCTCGGGCACGTCGAGCGCATCGGCCAGCGCGTGCCAGACGTCGCGCGGCTCGACCCCCGCGTCCAGGGCCTCGCGTGCCGTCATCCCGTCGAGCGCGCCGAGCACCTGGTCGGCCGCGACGGCGCGACCGTAGGGCCGACCGAGCACCTCGTCGACCAGGGCCCAGAACTCGCTCAGGCGCATGGCACCAGACTGCCAGAGGAGACCGTACCGCCGCCCGTGTCGGACGGACGCGGGAGGATGGCACCGTGATCGAGACGTTCTCCGCCCCGACGCGCGCGTGGTTCACGACCGCGCTCGGGGAGCCGACGTCCGCGCAGGCGCAGGCCTGGGAGGCGATCTCGACGGGCAAGCACGCGCTCGTGGTCGCCCCCACCGGGTCGGGCAAGACGCTCGCGGCGTTCCTGTGGGCCGTCGACCGGTTGCTCGCCGCACCGCCGCCCGCCGACCCCCGGAACCGCTGCCGCGTGCTGTACGTCTCCCCGCTCAAGGCTCTCGCGGCCGACGTCGAGCGCAACCTCGAGGCCCCGCTGCGCGGGATCCGCGCGATGCCCGGCGGCGAGCGACTCGCCGAGCTCACCACGGGCGTGCGCACGGGCGACTCGACGCCCACCGAGCGCCGCCGGCTCGTGCGCACTCCCCCGGACATCCTCATCACGACACCCGAGTCGCTCTTCCTCATGCTCACCTCGGGGGCGCGCGAGTCGCTGCGCGGGGTCGAGACGGTCGTCGTCGACGAGGTGCACGTGCTCGCGGGCTCGAAGCGCGGGGCGCACCTCGCACTGAGCCTCGAGCGCCTCGACGAGCTGCTCGCCCGACCCGCCCAGCGCGTGGGCCTCTCGGCGACGGTGCGGCCCGCCGACCGCGTCGCGCGCTTCCTCGCGGGAGCCCGGGAGGGCGAGGGTGCGCGAGAGGTCGTCGTCGTCGAGCCGCCGTCGACGAAGCGGATCGTCGTCGACGTCGTCGTGCCCGTGCGCGACCTCACCCAGCTTGCGGTGGCACCCGGGGACACCCAGCCCGCCGACGACGGCGCTCGCTCACCCGTGCCGTCGATCTGGCCGCACGTCGACGAGCGGATCGTCGACCTCGTCGCGGCGCACCGCTCGACGCTCGTGTTCACGAACGCCCGCCGCGGGGCCGAGCGTCTCGCGGCACGCATGAACGAGGTGTGGGCGACGCGGCGCGGTGAGCAGCTGCCCGCGCGCGGCGAGGTCTGGGCAGCGCACGTGCCGGGCCAGTCCGGGACGGCCGCGGGCGTGCACGAGGGCCTCGTCGCGCTGAGCCACCACGGTTCGATGAGCCGCGCCCAGCGCACCTCGGTCGAGGAGCGGCTCAAGGCCGGCGACCTGCCCGCGGTGGTCGCGACGAGCTCTCTCGAGCTCGGCATCGACATCGGCGCGCTCGACCTCGTGGTCCAGGTGGGCGCCCCGCCCTCGGTCGCGAGCGGGCTCCAGCGCGCGGGACGCGCAGGGCACCAGGTGGGGGCGGTCTCGCGCACCGTGATGTTCCCGACCCACCGCGGTGACCTCGTCGCGTGCGCCGTGGCTGCTCGTCGCATGCGCCGCGGGGAGCTCGAGTCCCAGGCCGAGCTGCGCAACCCGCTCGACGTGCTCGCGCAGCAGGTGGTCGCGATGGTGGCGCTCGAGGACTGGACGGTCGACGCGCTCGCGGCGGTCGTGCGCCGGGCCGAGCCCTTCTGCGGCATCAGCGACGCGATGCTCGCCTCGGTGCTCGACATGCTCGCGGGCCGCTACCCGAGCGAGACCTTCGGCGAGCTGCGCGCGCGGATCGTGTGGGACCGGCGCACCGGCACGCTGAGCGCCCGTCCCGGGGCGCAGCGCCTCGCGGTGACCTCGGGCGGGACGATCCCCGACCGCGGGCTGTTCCAGGTCGTGGTCGCGGGCGAGGACCGCGGCGGGCGCCGCGTGGGCGAGCTCGACGAGGAGATGGTCTACGAGTCGCGCGCGGGCGACACGATCACCCTCGGCTCGAGCACGTGGCGCATCGAGGAGATCACCGGGGACCGCGTCGTCGTGACCCCGGCCCCCGGGCAGCCGGGCCGCCTGCCGTTCTGGAAGGGCGACACCCCGGGCCGCCCAGCCGAGCTCGGGGAAGCGACCGGGGCGTGGGTGCGCGCCGTGGACGAGGCCGACCGCGCGGGAGACGCCGGGGCGCTCGACGAGCTCTTCGACGACTCGGGCCTCGACGCATGGGCGCGCGAGAACGTGCTCGACTACGTGCGCGCCCAGCGCCTCGCGACGGGCCGCGTGCCCGACGACCGCACGATCGTGGTCGAGTCCTTCCCCGACGAGCTCGGCGACTGGCGCGTCGTGGTGCACAGTCCCTTCGGTGCGCGCGTGCACGGACCGTGGGCCCTCGTGCTCGCCGAGCGGCTTCGCGAGCGCACCGGGATCGACGTCGCGGCGATCGTCGCCGACGACGGCATCGTGCTGCGCCTGCCCGACGGCGAGAGCGCCCTCGACGGCGCACACCCGATCGACCTCGAGACGCTCGTCGTGGACCCGAGCGAGGTCTCGGGGCTCGTGAGCGAGCTCGTCACGGGATCGGCGCACTTCGCGGCGCGCTTCCGCGAGGCCGCCGCGCGGGCGCTCCTGCTCCCCCGGCGCCGACCCGACCGGCGCCAGCCACTGTGGCAGCAGCGCCTGCGCGCCTCGCAGCTGCTCGACGCGACCCAGGAGCACGCCGACTTCCCGATCCTGCTCGAGGCGACGCGCGAGTGCCTCCAGGACGACGTCGACCTCGAGGCCCTGCGCACGCTCATGCGCTAGGTCGCCGCGCGGCGGATCTCGGTGGTCGAGGT